>CANMZR010000429.1 GCA_947502375.1 Polyangiaceae bacterium | reverse complement strand
TGGGCGTGGAGTTCGCAAGTTTGAGTGGGAATTTCCCCATCGCCGAGGTCGCCGAGCTTGGCTTTGCGAACGCGAAGCTGGCCATGACCGTGCGGACCTTCGTCGTGCATGAGGGGCTTGATCGGCTCTTCGAGGTGCTGGTCACGGCGGGCTCCCGCGACCCCGCGCTCGACCTCGATGGCGTGGTCGGACACGCCGCGACATTTCGCATTCTCGGCGCGGAAGATGGCGGTGCGCTCCGGTTTTGGAGTGGCCTTTGCCGTGAAGTCGAACAACTCGGCGTTCAGGAAGACGGCTTGGCCATCTATCTGCTGCGAATTGTGCCTGAGCTCTGGCGACTGACGCAACGTACGACGCGGCGCAGTTTTCAGCACGTGACTGCCATGGATATCGCAACGACGATGCTGGCCGAGTGGGGGCTAACGGCCGAGCTTCGGCTCCAGGGTGCCGAGCTTCCGCGTCACGAATACCGTGTCCAACTCGATGAATCCGATTACGCGTTTCTGTGTCGGCAGCTCGAAGAAGCCGGCGTGAGCTACTGGTTCGAGGCTGGTCCTAAAAGATCCGCAGGGGACAGACGCCTCGAACCCATGCAGCTCGTGCTGGGCGTCGAACCGCAACGAGCGGCACCGAAACATGCCGAACTCCCGCTGCGTTCGCTGGCGGAACACAGCGATGCCGGACCGTACGTCCGTGACGTTCGCGTGAGTCGGAGTGTTCGTCCTGGCCGTTATTCACTGCGCGGCCACGAGTTTCGGGCGAGCCCAGAATTGGTGCTGCTTGCCGAAGCCCACGCGCACCATGAACTCGAGCGTCATTACGAGCTCAGGCGCTTTCAGCCGAAGGAGTTCCTTACCGAGGCCCTTGAGGGTGGCTCGCGGGTGGATGTCCTCGATGAACGAGCCGGCGTCGTGGCCGCGCAACTCGGTCTCGATCGTGCGCGAACGGGCAGGGTCACGGTTCGTTTTGCGACGAACGTGCTCGACCTTTTTCCTGGTGTCGTCGTTTCGATAACGGGACACCCCCGTGCGGACCTCTGTCATCCCGACGCACTGCTCGTCGTCGGCGCGCAATGGGAGGGCGAGGTGGACCGCGAATGGAAACTGACGCTAGAGGCGCTCCCGACACGGGACCCGTATCGAGCTCCCATGGTGACTCCCAAGCCGCGAGCCCATGGGCTCGAGAGTGCGCTCGTCATCGGCCCGCCTTCCGACGATGAGGAGATCCATACCGATGCGTACGGTCGCGTCAAAGTTCGGTTTCACTGGTCGAAGGAGGGCGCGGTGGACGAGAGCGCGAGCGCATGGCTGCGCGTGAGTCAGGGCTGGGCCGGGAATGGCTACGGGATGGTGAACGTGCCGCGCGTCGGAACCGAGGTTTTGATCGGGTTTTTCGAAGGTGACCCCGACCAGCCGTTGGTCGTCGGGCGAGCGTTCAATCGCATCGCAACGCTGCCGTATCCGTTGCCACAGAATCGCACGAAGAGTGTGTGGCGCTCGAGCTCGTCCCCGGGGGGCGAAGGCTTCAACGAGTTGTCCTTCGAGGACCGGGCCGGGGAGGAAGTCGTCCACGTGCGGGCGCAGCGTGATCTCGAGCTTGTGACGTTGAACGATGAACGCTCGAGTGTGGGTGCGGATCGCCACACGAGCGTGCGTCGAAACGACCGGCAGGTGGTCGGTGGGGACCGCAGCGAAGAGGTCCACGGCTCGCATCACGTTCGAGTCGGTGGGCGTTATTCGGAGGTCTTCGAGGGTGGGTCCGAGTCGCGCTCCGGTGCGCGGAGCGGCATCACGATGGAGGACGGAAAGCTCATCATTTCGAATGGGCAGGCTTCGATTGTCCTCGATGGTCCCATCGTTCGGATCGATGCAGCCGCCAATATTTGGCTGCGCTCGGACCGGCTCGTCACCATTTCAAGCAAGACCGTGACGATCGACAAAAACGTCAGCATCAACCAGCACGACTTGGTGCCAGCGGACGTGGCGCAACTCGCACCGCCATTGCGTCAGGAAGTGTTGGCGCCAGCCGCAACCTCGACCCCTCGACCCGTCGCTGTGCCCCGACGCCCCGCAGGTGTGCAGCCCTTCGATTCGCATGCCTTCTACGAAGAGTTGCTCGCCAAGGGGGGCATCAAAGTGAAGTTGCCGAAGCACCTTCCGCTGCCCGATTCCATCAACGAGCAGCTCGAGCACTTTGCCAAGGTTGCTCATGGCGCGCAGGTCGTCGGCGGCAAGTTGCTCCAACCGGAGCGTTATACGGCTATCAAAGAGCGCGTTGCGGATCGCCTCGAGGCCGAGAAGAAACGCCTGGTGGGGATGAGCGATGGGCTTCGCAACACCTTCGAAAAAAATCGCGCTCACCTGGGCGAGCTCAGCGACAAAGTGGGAGCCAGGTACGAACTCGAGCAGGCCAACCTGGGCAAGTTGCGAGGCGACGTGGGTGACGTTTTTGCTGGTAAAAGCGGCGGTTTTGTCGATTCTGTCAAGGCGCTCGTCGGAATTTTCAAAGAGCAGTCGGCACACGTGACGGCCTTGCGTCGTGACGTGTGCGCGCTCATCGAGCAGGAGCAGCGTTGGCTAGCTGAGACCATCGGCGAGTCGAAGGCGTTCGCCGCCGAGGTCATGGGTTACCTCGATGGCATGAAGGACCTCGTCGAACATCCAAAGGATGCGCTTCTCGAGCTGGCGCTCGGTTCCGACAAGGCGTTCGGTGAAGAACTCGGGACGCTAACGAGCGAGCTCGGTGGCGGTGACGAGGTGGCGAAGTTCTTCGGGAACGGCGCGCCCGAGGCAAGTGGTGACGTCGCGGGTGGAAGTCAGCTGCTCGGGCTGTCGGCCGCGAAGCCAACCAACCCGGCGCTCCTGCACGCAACGACGGCCCCATCGGTGGCTTCGCTCCTCGGCTCTGGCGCGAAGGGCGGCGGGCACGGCGGACTCGTCGTGGCGCGTGGCGGCGGGCTTGCGGCGCAGGATGTCGCGGCGGTCGTTCGGCCCGGTCAGCTCGGATTTTTACAGAGCCCCTCCGAGGGGCAGCTGATGGTCATACCGACAGAAACAGCGGTTCCACTCAGCGAAAGCGTGACCAAGGCCGAGTTCGTGGAGGCTCAACTCGCTGGCCATTCGCAAAATTCTGCCATGAACAACGTCCTCCGCGCGAATGGCTACGCGGTCTACGAGCGTCCGTGGGGTGATTGGAGCGGCCCCTTCGTACAGGCTGCCACGGAGGCGAAAGCGTAAGCATGGCGCGTCATCTTGGAGCCGTTCTCGCGTTTGACTACCCGCGCAATTGGGAGGACCAAACCGAGGTTCGCTACGTGGCGCCGTCGCGTCCCGGGCCGCTCGGTGAAGAGAGCCCCGGACGCATTGTGCTCAGGCGCTCAGGGCTCGCCTGCGACGAAGAGTTCGCGGCGTTCGTGGAGCGCGAGTTGCGACTGCGCGCCGCGGCGGATGGCTTCGTGATTCGAGAAGTTCTTGCGACACGCGTGGATGACCGGGAGGCTTCGCTGGTTCGATATGCGACGCTCGAGAGCTCGGTTCCATACGAGCACCGAGTGTTGTTCGTCCCGCTCCACGAGCAAGGTGTGGCCATGCTCACACTCTCGGCACCAAGGAGCGAGCTTGCTCAGCTCGAGCCATTGTTCGAGCGCATGCTGTCGAGTGTCCACCTCGGCGCTTTGTGAACGCGGGCCTCATCGTCTCAGAAGTCGAGTACGCGACCGAGCGTCACGGGCCGCAGCGCAAACCGCGAGCTCTCGTATGGCGCGAGTCGCAGATGGACCTCGGCCAGCACGCGGGCACGAAACGATGTCGCCAGGGGAAGCTCTGACGACAGCGTATCGGGCAAATAACAAGGGACGCTTTCGCGCGTGCCCGGAGTGGTCAAAAGTCCCCGAATGAACCGGCATCCGAGCAGCGTCCGTCGCTGGTACTGGCGCTCCTCGAGGAGGCTTCGCGCGACGATTTCGTCGAGCTGTTCAAGCGAGACCGAACGGCGTGATTCACGGAACGTTCGCCGCAAATGCTCCTGGAATTTTTGAACGGCCTCGACCGACGCCGCGGCGATGGGTGAGGCCGCTAGGTTTTCCGCTGAAGCGAGTGCTTCAATGAGCTTGCGGTCGTCGCCTACGATCGGCGCCATGGCGGCCCCGAGGGTGCGCAAT
>CANMZR010000428.1 GCA_947502375.1 Polyangiaceae bacterium | reverse complement strand
TTGGGGTCTCTTCAAGAACTACGCGACGCCACTTGCTCGCGGGTTTTATCTCCACGACGCGGAGCACAGCGGGATCGTTTTGCTCTACAACTGCGACTACCTCAAGAGCCAGGCCGAGTGCGACACGATGGTCGATGCCATGACGGCCTATGTCGCAGCCAAGCCGTCCGACTCGAAGTGTGCACTACCGACGCGCAACCGGTTCATCGTTACTCCCGATGCGGAACTCGATGTCGCCTATGCCGCAGTCGCGTGGGGGCATTCTCTCAAAGCTGCGTGCTTCGACGCCGCCGCTACCGATACGTTCAGCGACAAGCATTACGGTCAGAACTACGAGGACTTGTGCGGCGGCGGGCTCGACCCAACAGACCCCGGGGCGGGGCTCACCAAGGGTTGCGGCTTGTTTTGATCGAGCGCGTTTTCAGGGACTGCGCGGTTTTTGACTCAGCTCAGCGGAGTTCCATGATGTGGGCGAGAAGCGATGTCTTGTAGTCCTTGATGAGGCCTAGCATCTTGGCGGAACTGCTCTGCCAGTTGCGTTCGGCTTCGGGAGCGTTTCGCCATCGTGCGGCCTCGGCGCGCGCCAACATGGACCGAACGGGCTGCGTTCGGCTTTCCTCTTGGAACACACGATCCAACCACACCTCGACGTCGCTCATCGACGGAACGGCACGGCTCACCACGTACATCACCGCCGGCAAGGCGGGCTGGCTCGGCACCGCCAGCGAAAGCTCCCAACGCTCGGCTCGTCGCTCGCCTTCGGGACGGGTGGCGAAACCAAGCCAGGTGGCTACCTCGACCAGCTCCTTGGTGGTCGCTTCGCGCAGGGCCTCGGCGACATTGTCAGCCTTACCGAGCACGAGCGCCATCGCGCCCCAGAGCCAAGCTGCTGCAACCTTGTCGTCTTCCACCGCAATTTCGGCATCCGTACTTCGGCGGTCTTGACGTGCGGCATCTGCTGCGCGGCTGGCGGCTTTGTACGCCATTTCGGCTGCCGGCAAGGCTTCTTCGTAACGCCCGAGATGCGCGAGCGCGAGTGCATGGTTCAGGTGGATACGCGTCTGCGCGAACGGCGTGTAGCTATCGATGGCGTCGACGGCTTTCGCCAGGAGGGCAAGTGCCCCATCGGCATCTCCAACCGCCAGATGAACGGGCGCGCTCCGGTAGCGGCGGCTGCTCGGCGTGAGCTCTGTGGCGTGGTTGGCGGCGTCGATTGCGGCTTCGCGGTGTCCAAGGCGTGCGTGCTCGGCCGCAGCTTCCAACCAGACCATGCTGGCGGCTTCATTCAAAAGCGAATCGGGCGATTTTAAAGCCGAGGCATTCGGGCATTCCTCGCCACTGCAGTCGAGTGCCTTGCCCGTCACTTTCGCGGCGAGGCTCGCGAGCAACGGCGCTGCGAGTTCGGCGGCGCGAGTGTCGATGTAGACGGCCTGTACGGGGGCTTCGACGTCGAGCAGCATCCACGGCGTCCGCAGCGCGTGTAGGTCCATAACCGCTCCGGGCGCGTGCTGTGGCGCCAGCAGTCGCAGGGCGTCGAGTGCGGTGGGAGTCGTTCCGCGCAAGACCGAGGGTATGAGGCGTAGACGCTGAATTCCTCCAACCTTGAGCTTCCCGTCTTCGAGGAATGTGCGGACCTGTTGAAGTCCAGAGGCTGTTTCGAAGCTCGCTTCGAGCGCCAATAGAGCGGGCTGAAAGCGCTCGGTCACCTTGTGCGCGTCGACTTCGCCGTCGGAGCCATTGGGTTTTCCGCAGGCGACAAGGCCAAGTCGGGCGAGGCCTTGCGGGGCCATGTTGGCGTCAAAACGTTGCTGGGCAAGTTCACTTGCGACGAAAGCACGCGCCCCCTCATCCGGGTCACCGAGCAAGCAAAAGAGAGCTCCCCGCCGCAGGCTCATTGCAAAGGGATCGACCCCGGTGCTGCCGGTCGCCAAGGCACGCATGGCGTCGAGATCACCGATGGCGCGGGCGCTTCGCAGCGCAAACGACACGGCCTCTGGCTCGCGATTCGCGAGCGCGAATTGCGTCACTGCCGCGTGGGCCCCAGCCACCACTCCGAGAGAGCGGGCGCGCTCGACTTCACTGCCGCGGTAGGTCAACTGGAGCCAGCGTTGAACGGCGTCGTCGCGTCGAGCCGCGTTCGGGACGATGGCGGTGGCCTTGTCGTAAGCCAAACGGGCGGCCTGAAAGTCGATCGTCTCTTTGATGCGGAGCGCGTCCTCTTTCAACCAGGGCAGAATGCGCGGGAGTGCGAGTTCGGCGGTCGACGGGACGCAATCTTCGGGGTTGCCCTCGGCAGTTTTTCGGATGTCGTGAAAACAGTTTTGCGCGTGTTTGTCCGCTCGAGTCAGCATGTACCAGGGCAGCACCGTCAGGGAAACTGCACCGACCACCAACGTCATGGCGATCCATACTCCTCGGCCGGCCGAGCGCGGCACGGGGTGACTCGGCTGCTTCGGCTGCTTCGGCGGGCGGGAGGACAGCGGCATCGGGCGGCGACTTTCGACGCTCATGACGCCTGGAAGCTGACCGACCAACTCGAGGGTGGCACCGTAATTCGGGATCGAGCGGGCGAGCGAACTCGCCTGAGACGTGCCCCACTCGGAGGCCCGCTCATCCGCGGGTTCGTAGCCGTCAGGCCTGGGCTCCGAGGGTGGCGGTTCGCTCGAATGGGGGGCCGCGGTTGAGAATCGCCGTGCGGGCTCGACGTCGAAGTCATCGGAGCCATCATCAGGCCAACGGTCTCCGGGCGTTGGAGGCAGCGACGTCACGTCTCGTGAATCGAGGTCCAAGATGTCGTTGTTCGCCGGTGCGCTCGGGGCGGGGGCTGAAGGCGGGCTTGCGTGGCGCGGTGGAGTCGCGTCTGAATTCGGCGCGGTGGAGTCGTCCACGCTCTTGCTCGGCGGAGAGCTTTCTTCGCCGAAGAAATCATCATCGGCCTGCGTCCCGCGCAACGTATCCGTGGGCGCAGGCGCGGTTTGCTGTGTTTTATCGCGGTTCTCGCGGCCCGTCTTTTTTTCGGGCTCGTCGAACTCGGGAAAGTCGCTGGCTCGGCTCGGCGTGGGCGTCCGCGCCGCGTCTTTGAGGAGTGCCTCGAGATGAGCGGTGAGGTTCGCGGGGTCGTCTTCATGCCCGAGCGCAAACTTCGTGTTGAGCAGTTCTCCGATCGGGGAGTGGAAGGCTTCGTCGGAAGGACCTTCGCGTAGGCTCGACGTTGGCGGCTGCGACTTGGGCGATGCTGGCGGGTCGGAGTCGCCATGGTCCATGCCGGACCCCGGGAAGTTTTTCCCGCTATCGTTGGCACTTCGCTCCCTTGACGATTCCGTTGTTCGAAGACTTCCGAACATTGCCGCAAGGCCGCTCGGCACCGACTCTTCGGGCATGCCATCAAAGCTGCCGAAGTCGGAGCGGCGTTGCGCTTCTCCGCTGCCCCGTTGCGCTTCTCCGCTGCCCCGTTGTGAGCGCTCAACGAAGGGGTTGAACGTGTCCCCGTCGGTGGTCGCAAGGGCGCTCGCCACCGAAGCATCGCTTGCCCTCGCGCCGACACGTGGCGTGGAAACCGCGGGCGAGCGTGGGTCACTCGGCACCTCGCCGCTCGTGGCCAAGGTCACCGATGGCGCCGCCTCCGAAGGCGGTCCCTCGGGAGAAAGCAAACTCGCCGATTCGTCGGCTTTGAAGGACCAGTCCGTGCCGTCGTCAAACGACGCCCGTGCAGCGGGCTCGGCGCTGAGTTCCGCCGGTGGCCAATCGAGTACGGCCAGCTCCAGATCACTCGTGCCCGTCAACGGGTCCTCGAACGCTACGCGAGGTGCTCGTGGGATAGGTGGGATGGATACCCCAGCCGATAGCGCACCCGGGCGCACGGACAGTGAACCGGGACGTCGTGAACGAGGCATGCCGTCGTCGGGTAGCGCGTAGCGCGTTCGTGTCTGAATCTCGAGGCGCTCCTCGATCACCGGCATCCGCGACGCGAGGCTTCGACGCACACTCGGCGCGGCCAGTGGCGGTGGAATCTGCGTCAGGCGAGCCGGTGGTGGTACGTTCGTTGGCCTTGGGCCTGGCTTTGGCGCTGACGCGGCGACGGGTTGCCCGGTCTTCGGGACGCCATCCACTTCTGCGACGGTGTGCGGGGCAATTGCCCTGGCGGTCGGCGTGGCTGCGCGGACGCTCGGCGCGGGTTTTTTTGACTGCGGCTCCCGGCGCGCTGATCCGGACTTCGGCTCGGCTG
>CANMZR010000427.1 GCA_947502375.1 Polyangiaceae bacterium | reverse complement strand
TTCGCATGCAGAGCAGCACCGCCTGTGCCCCACGGTGGGCGGGCTCGCGCGGCAAGCGCGCACACGCCACGGGCGGATGGGCAGCGTGCCGATCGCCTGGATGGTCGCCGGGATGGCCGCGGTGTGCTTGTTCTGGATCGCGAGCGTGCCGACGTTCGCGGCGTAACCCGAGGAAAAAAGGAGCGCATCCTCGAGCCCGACCCAATCCGCCAGCGTGCGCTCGAGTGCCGCATGCGCCGGGTGTTCTCCGTTGACCAAACGCGAACCACCAGCACCACTTGCGACGGCGTGCCCGACCGCAGAACGACCGTCAAAGGGCTCGCGAGCGTAGCCGAGATAGTCGTTCGCGCAGAGCACGAGGGCACCCTCGTGAGACGACGCCGTGCGCAAGAGTCCCTGCCCCTTTAGCGTCGCTAATTCAAGCTCAAGGTAACCGAGTGCCCCGCCGCCGGGCACCCGGGGCTCACTCGCGGTCACGTTCTTTTTCAAGACTGCGGAGCCGCGGCTTTGGAACTCGCGTGATATCCCGCAAGCGATCCACGGTCACGTCCGGTAGCGGGCGGCGTGACTTCGCTTCCTCGCGAAAACGCTTACGAGGACCGCCACGACCTTCGGTGGCCACGTCCCCATGCCGTTCGAGCGCCAGGTCGTCGCTGGTCGAGAGGACGCCATCGACCCGCTCGAGAAGTTTGGCCAAGGTCGTTCGAGCGCGAGCGGCGATGGTTCGCGCACGAGCACGCTCCTCGCTGACTTCGTGCGCGAGGGCAATCGCGACGAGGAGGATGGCCTGTTTGGTGACCTGACGGCCAGGCTTCAGGATGGTCGCGAGGCGCTCCTCAACCATCGCCGAAAGAACGGCTAGTTCCTCATCGGCCGCCGAGGTGACGACGCGACACGTCATCCCCGCGACGTTGAGGTCCACTGCCCGGCTTGCCATCGGGCGTGAAGCTACCACGAGTGCGAGCGCGATTGGCCGCACGATGTCGCAGGAACCGCGGGCTCAGGGGCAGTCGGCGCCGCTCGAGTCCTTGCAGACAAACTTTCCGCCCGTTACCGCCTTGATCTCGCGGCAATCGTGAGGAACGTCCTGACCGCGCACACAAGCGAAATCAAGATCATCCATGCAAGAGGTCGGACGGATCTCAGAGATGCACGCGATTTTGTTGGCGCGATCGCCACACACGAAGATCGGGAAGTCGAAGACACCCGTCTTTACTTCGGTCCCCCCGAGCGTGATTCCGTGAACGGACACACGGGCGACGACGAAAACGCCTTGAGGTCCGTGCTGGCCTATCACCGCGTCGACCGTATTGGCGGTGAGGATTGGATTGACTTCGACGAGACCGAAGGCTGGCGTCGTATCGGAAGCATGGTCCACGAAACCCGAGACGGGAACCGTGAACGAATCGACGAGGATATCGCTGTCGTAAATCTCGACAGCGGTTTCGTAGAACTGAACCCGTGACGTTTCGGGACGCAAACGGGCCGAGTCGCCGCGTGGCACCATCTGATTGCCGACGAGAAAATATTGCCGGTACGTCGTTCCAAGCGTGGCATCCAGCTTCCCCGAAAAGAGCGCCGCGCCGCCCGGGTCCGCCGAAACCGTGCACTTGTCTTGCGGATCGGGCACCGGAACTTGACGAATAAAGAGTGTTTCGCCGTTGTCCGTGCAACCGCTTCCAAAAAGAATGCTCGTCAACCCAAAAACGACCACAGCGCCGGACAGATGGATCTTCATGTTCCCGAAGCCTAACCGTAATGAGCTTACGCCGTGGGGGCCAAGAAGCGCTCAGATTCCACCTGGCCACGCACTTCGAAGAGCAGAGACGGCCGCCTCGACGGAGAGCCCATCGGTTGCAAGGGTCGCGTGCGCTTGACGATAAACCGAGGCTCGCCGCCGCAGCAATTCTGGAAGAGTCAGCTCGGGGGACGCACCGAGCAGCGGGCGGTTCGTACCTCGCACGCGCTCGAGAATCGCTTCAGGCGAAGCCGCTAAAAGCATCACGAACGACGCCCGTAAGGCTTCCGCTTGCAGAACCCCATCGAGCAGGGTGCCGCCGCCGAGCGCGACGACGCACCGACGCCCCGTCGAGAGCAATTCCCGCAGCTGCACGGCCTCCCTTTGGCGAAAGGCGGCCTCACCTTCGGTCGCGAAGAGCTCAGCAACCGGCAACCCGGTCGCCACTTCCACGCACTCGTCGAGGTCGAAGAAAGGCAGGCCAAGGTGAAGTGCGAGAGCCCGACCAAGGGTCGTTTTCCCGACGCCCATGAAACCGGAAAGGCAGAGGATCGGTCGCTCTCGGGGCTCATCCTTGGGGAGGGAGGCAGCCATCAACGTACCCGCACCAACGTGCCGGGGTCGAAGCCCGTCGGTAGCACCGCAGACCAACCCGAAGGGAGGTGTGGGCCCGTGAATGCGAAAAGAAACGCGGCGTCTCGGGGGGCGACATTGACGCATCCATGGCTGTGCTCGTGACCAAAGCCCTGATGCCAGAACGCCGAATGCAATCCCACCCCCTTCGAGAAAAACTGAACGTACGGAACGTCTTCGATGCGGTAATAATTCGAAGCGCCTTCATTCTCGAGGTTGTCCATCGTCGCGCCGAGGAGCTTCACCCAGATCCGATGAGCCCCCTTCGGTGTGGCGAGCGGCTTGCCTTCGTTTCCACGACCCGTCGAGACGAGCGTCGCAAATTTTGGCTCGTCGCCTTCGTACGCGACGAGCGTCTGACTCGCGAGCTCGATGTCAAGCCAGCGCGCACCGTGAAGAACGCCTTCATCGACTGGTAAAGTGGAGCGGGTCGGATGCCGAATATCGGCCGAACGAATCCAAAACTCGTTATCGATCCGCACGTAGTTTGAGCTGGCCGAGGGCACCTCCTCGAGCCATCCGACACGATCGAAACGCACCCGCGAGCCACCACTCAAAACGAAGGTTGCGCCCGCACGGCGATAGAGTGGAGCGCGGTCGACGACGACCCATGCGAGCGCGAGCTCTCGGTCCAGAGCGCTGAGAGCCACGCCCTGAAACGTCGATGGTCGAGCCGGCGAAAACTCAGCGAGGCGCACCCAGAGCCCACGGCGGGTCAGGCCGTAGCGCTCGCCTTGAAGAATGCGCTCTTCAAGAATGGCAACTGCGAACCCCTTGTCGTATTGGAACGCTGGCTCCACGACGTCAAAGTCCACGAGCGTGTGATACCCGCGCGCGCCCGCGGCACCGGCAAAGTAATACCGAAACGGCAGACCATCCTCGCTGTGGCGGGCAGCCTGAGCCGCGTAAGGCAGCGCCCTGACCGAAGGCTCCACGCCGTCGCCGCACACCCAGGCCGCGGGACCGACCTGGAACCAAGCGCCACGGCAGCCGTTTCCGAATTGAGCGCCGAACGCCGGCAAGAACGCACCTTCGGCAGCCGTTCCGCGCCGCGGCGCACTCGACGTGGGCGACACATGAAGGGACTGCTCGCCCTCACGCACCCAGAGCGAGCTTGGCCAGCGCTCGATGGGAACGCTGACCCAGGGCGGGAGCACGGAGCGAAGGGCATCCAAAGGCTCATCCGCTCGTGGCGTTCCGGCCCATGCAAGCACGGCCACGAGCACTGGAAAAACCCGCAGGTACTTCGTGGCACTCCAGCGCGAGACGGACGACGTCCGGTGGCCCGGAGGGACCGACGAGGAGCCGACAGCAACCATGCGAGGCTCAGCCGTGGATATCAAAACGAGCGGAATTCACTCGACTGCGAAACGAAACTCGTGATCGCAAATCGCGAAGACGTCACCGTCGGAGATCGGCTTACGCTGCAAGCGCTGACCGTTGAACTCGACCCCATTGGTCGAGCCCATGTCGACCATGAAGAATTGACCGTTCAAACGTTCCACCATCGCGTGCTGACGCGAAACATTGGGGTCTTTCACCGTGAGATCGCTCGATTGCTTCCCGCGACCGATGATGAAGCGGTCCTTGTTCACCTCGGAACGCGTGCCGCGATAATAAACCACCAGCGTCTTGCCGGGGGCAACCACGCCCGGAGCCGCCATGCCGCCGCCCGGTGCGCCCATAGGAGCCCCATAGTTGGGCTGCGGCTGTGCTCCGTAAGGCGACGGCGCGGCCATCCCCTGCGGCATCCCTGGAGGCGGAGGCGCCATCGGCCGCTGCATCGTTTGTTGATTGGAATAGTTCGATTGCGGCCCGTACGCACCCGGACCAGGAGGCGCACCCTGGTTCAGCTGGGCCCCAGGA
>CANMZR010000426.1 GCA_947502375.1 Polyangiaceae bacterium | reverse complement strand
CCATGATGCCCGCCCCCGCGCTAAACTTCCGTCAAGCTCCATGAACCTCACAGGAACACCGTCACCTGCTTCACCCACCCAAACTCGTAGCGGCTGCTTCCGATGGCTTGTCGGCCTCTTGGCCGTCGCGGTCGTACTCGGGGCAGCCGGCACCTATTTCTACTTCAAGGTCCTTCATCCTCCGGCCCGTGCCCACTTGCATCTTCCAAGCGGCACCACCATCGCCATCCGCGCCGACGCCGTTGAACTCCTGGCTTTCAAGCCGATTCGAGAAAAACTGCGACCGCTGCTCGAACACCAGGATGCAGGAAACGCGGCGGCCCCCGCTTTGCAGAAGTTCCTCGAGCGACTGCGCGTCGCTGGCGGCGTCTCGCTACCGAGCGACCTTCGTGAGATCGTGGTGGGCTCGGTGGACGGAGTCGAATGGGTAGCCGCCCTCGGGGGAACCCTGAAAGCAGGGCACTTCGTCGACGGACTCGAGTCCCTCATGGCAGAAGACGGAAACCGCGCCTGGCACCGCGACGGCGACGTTCTCGTCCACACGCTCGGCACGGCCATCGGACAGGCCGACGATGGCACGCTCGTCATCGGAACCAATAAGACGCTCGTGCGTGCCGCGTTGCCGGCCCACGAGCCCGACGCCGGCCCCGATGACCTGCCTCTTGCGACGAACGGCGCCATCACCTTCATGCTCAACAGTGCCGCCTACCGAAACGCGCTAACACGGCTTCCAGCGCTCTTTTCGTCCGTCGATACGCTCTCGAAAATCGACCGGCTGAACGGCACTTTCACGTTGAGTCAGGAGCCGCACATCGATGTCCACCTGCTGCCACGAGGCCCCAGCGCACCCGAGCTCGCAGCCGCACTCGAAGGACAACTTGCGACCGTGAAGCTGCTACTCGTTTTCTCGCCCTGGGATTTCGGCGGCGCTCGCGATGCGGTCAAAGCGGCGAGCATCCGGGCCGAGGGAACCCAGGTTCTCGTCTCCGCCCCGTGGTCCTATGCCGCTCTCGAATCCAACGTCGATCTCCTCGCCGGTATGCTGACCGTTGCCCTTGCGCAGAACCAACTCATGAAGTAGCGAGTGCGGCATGACGAACGAAGCGAGCTTGGAAGCCACGACCGCGCGGGATGCCTTCTGGCTCCGGATCATTTACATCGTCTCAGCACTGGTATGCGCGGCCGTCGCCTTCCTCATCCTCGGACCGCGCCCGAGTAGCGGGGGCTCGCTCGACGTCTCCGCACTACCGCTCGTGAACGCGAGCCTGAACGCCCTGACCACGGTGCTGCTCCTCATCGGTTACGCGCTCATTCGCCGACGCAAGATCCCCCAACACCGCAATGTGATGCTCGCGGCGTTCGCGGCCTCGGCGGCGTTTCTTGTCACGTACGTCATCTACCATTGGTTCAAGAGCGGGCCGAAGCCGTATCTCGGCCGGTTCCGCGGTCTCTACGTCGCCATCCTCCTGAGCCATATTTCGCTCGCGGTGGTGATTTTGCCACTCGCCCTCGTGACCCTTTACCGAGGCTGGGTCAACCAGCGACCCGCGCACCGAAAGCTCGCCAAGATAACGCTCCCGTTGTGGCTCTACGTCTCCGTCACGGGCGTGGTCATCTACGCGATGCTCTATCGCTAGCCGCTCTATCGCTAGCAGCTCTGTCGCTGGCAGCTCTATCGCTAGCCGCTCTGTCGCTGGCCGCTCGCTCTCGCCCCTCTCAGCGGCACGACAGCAGGCTCGGGGGTGCTCGACGAGCGTTCTTTGCATGCACGACTGCACGCGCGCACAGCGTTTGACACAAAGCGCGCGCTCGATTACACGCACGACTCCCCTCCGAGAACAGGTCCCCAACCGTCGCCGGCGAACTCACGAAGCGACGACGAATTGGGCGCCCCCTCCACGCTGGTGTGGCGGGAACATGACCGCAGGGTGACTGCAGAAACATCACCAACATGACCCAAGACTTTCAAACTTCAAGCTCGACCGAATCGTTCGCGATGCTGTTCGAGCAAGCCTCCGAAAAGGATGGTTTCGCAAAGGAAGGCGAGATCATCCACGGCACCGTGGTTGCCATCGATCGCGATTACGTGATCATCGACATTGGCGGCAAGAGCGAGGGCGTCATCTCGCTCAAGGAATTCGGCGAGGGTGAAGACGGCAAGCCCGCCGTCCGCGTCGGCGAAGTCGTTGACGTGTTCGTCGAGAGCCGCGAGTCCGACGACGGACTGGTGAAAATCTCGAAAGAGAAAGCGGATCGCCTGAAGGTTTGGGACGAGATTTCTGCTGCCTGCGAGCAAGAGCAACTGATCGAGGGCACCATCGCGCAACGCGTGAAGGGCGGCCTCGCGGTCACCATCAAGGGCGGCGTGAAGGCCTTCCTTCCCGGCTCGCAAGTGGACCTGCGACCCATCCGCAACCTCGACCGGCTCATCGGGCAGACGCTCGAGTTCAAGGTCATCAAGTTCAACAAAAAGCGAGGAAATATCGTTCTTTCTCGCCGCGTTCTCCTCGAGCAGGAGCGCGACACTCTGAAGCAGAAGACCCTCGAGACCTTGCAAGAGGGCATGACGGTGGTAGGCATCATCAAGAACATCACCGAGTACGGCGCGTTCGTCGATCTCGGGGGCATCGATGGTCTCCTCCACATCACCGACATGTCGTGGGGTCGCGTGAACCATCCGAGCGAGGTGTTCAACGTCGGCGACAAACTCGAGGTCAAGGTCCTCAAGTACAACGTCGAGACAGAGCGCGTCTCTCTCGGCTTGAAGCAGACTCAGGAAGATCCATGGACGCACGCCGCCGAGGCCTATCCGCCTGGCAAGCGCGTCCGCGGCAAGGTCATGAGCCTGACCGACTACGGCGCGTTCGTGGAGATCGAGCCGGGGATCGAAGGCCTGATCCACGTCAGCGAGATGAGCTGGACCAAGAAGATCAAGCACCCGTCGAAGGTGCTTGAGCTCACCCAAGAGGTGGAGTGCCAGGTGCTCGAAGTCGATGCGGCCGCAAAGCGCATCAGCCTCGGCATGAAGCAACTCGAAGCCGATCCGTGGGAACTCTTCACCGAGAAATACCACCCGGGCGACAAAATCGAGGGCAAAATTCGCTCGATCACGGACTACGGCGTGTTCGTGGGCATCGAAGATGGCGTCGACGGCATGGTCCACAAGACCGACCTGTCGTGGACCGTCAAGCTCAACAACCCGGCCGACCTCTACAAGAAGGGCGAGACCATCCAGGCGATCATCCTCTCGATCAATCACGACGAGAAAAAGGTGTCGCTCGGCTGCAAGCAACTCTTTGACGATCCGTGGCCCACGCTTCTCAGCGACTTGCCCATCGGTACGATCATGGAAGAAGCCGAGGTCATCTCGACCTGCGAATACGGCATCTTCGTTCGCATCAAAGAGGGCATCGAAGGCATGGTACCGGCGAGCGACGTCGACCAGCCTGAGGGCGGCATCAAGGCGAAGCAGAAGGTCAAGATCGAGGTCTCCAGCGTCGACACGATGGACCGCCGCGTGTTCCTCAACATGCGCAACATTGGCACCGACAAGGAAGGCGCAGCACAGCGTCAGCGCAAGGCCTTGAAGGCTCAAGCGGATGCGATGCCGGGCACCATCGGTGATCTCATCAAGGAGAAGCTCGGTGGCAAGCTCGACCTGAAGACCGGGAAGAAGGGGAAGCGCGCCGCAATTGAAGAATCCGAGGACGATTCGGACGACGACGAATGAGCCGCATGGGCTCAATCTTAGCCGTAAGGTTGTTCACGAGTTTCGCCTGAAGACGTGATGCTCGGGACTCTTCGACCGACGGCATCCCGCGACCGACTGGCCGCTGGGTGCCGGAAAGCGAAGAAAGCCCGAATAAAACGACGGACCGGGGTGGCTGCTGCGCTCTTCGCGAGCGCGTTCACGGCAGCCACCCCTTCTTTTTGTCAGACGCCGTCGCCGGATAGCGACGCGTGGTTCGGTCACGACAAGGCTCTGCACTTCGGCGCTTCCTTCGCCATCGCGGCGACCGGGTATGGCATCGGAGTCGCCTCCACCGACGAGCGTTGGACCGGAGTTTTGCTCGGCGGCGGCATGGCGCTCGGCCTCGGCGCAGGCAAAGAGGTTTTCGACGCCGCGGGTCTCGGGACACCGTCGTGGCGCGATTTCACCTGGGACTGCGTCGGGGCCGTCCTCGGACTTGGGGTCAGTTTCGCCTTCGACGCGGCCCTGCGGGGTCCGGGGTAGCCCGCTCGAACAGCAGG
>CANMZR010000425.1 GCA_947502375.1 Polyangiaceae bacterium | reverse complement strand
TGAGGTCGAGTCGTCCAGCGAGGAGATCGACGATCGCGGAGTGCGTGGGGCCAGGCATCGTCCCTTGCCTGAGCATCGGGCGTGCCATCACGGAAACGCGGTTATTTGCTGTATTTCGTGCTTGTTAAAGGTGGCGGCCGTTAACGGATGGGTGGCGGCCGCCAGGTTGCGCGGTGACCGTTGGCGGTGGTCTTCTCGTGCGTGACACACCTCCTTGCTTACTTGTCGGAAGATGCGGCGGTCATGGGTCATGGTCATGGGCACACATTGACAACCAAACCGAGCCGCCGCAGCCTGGCGCGGTCCCGCACCGCACGAGGTCCCGCATGCCCGCATGGCGTCGAACGAAACTAGTCCCCGGGCTGTATGACGAGCCGGTGAGCGAGCACCTGCAGCGCGAGGTCATGGCCCTGGGCCCGGCCGCCCTGCTGCACCCCGCCCGCACGGACGAGTCCGAAATTCCAGGTCTTGAGGCCTGGCTCGGCGAGGCCGTGGGGCTAGCGCTGCAGTCTGTGGCCAAGCGCAAAGACCACGCTGCGGCGATGCCCGCGCTGGTGCACGACTTGATGGAGGTCTTGAAACTTCATGCGCCCGGGGCGTTTTCGCGGCCGGCCGAGCTGATCCTTACCAACCAGTGGCTTCAGGCCGTGACCGAGGGCGCCGCGAAGTCGCCGGAGCGGCCCAGGGGTTCGCTCCACGCGCCCAGCCTACTGGTCAATGCTGAAGGTGAGCACTTGCTGGACTATCTGCGCTCCGAGTTCGACAGCGCCGACCGTGTGGATCTGTTGTGCGCGTTCATCAAGCTCAGCGGTTTCGAGAAGTTTCGTCGCGAGTTCGAGCGTCTGTGCAGTGCTCACGGCCGGCCGCTGCGCGTGCTGACGACGACGTACATGGGCGCGAGCGACGCAGCGGCAATCGAGCGGCTGGCGGCGCTGCCGAATTGTGAGGTCAAAGTCAGCTACGATGCGGACTCGACGCGGCTACACGCCAAGGCCTGGGTTTTCCATCGAGATAACGGCTACTCCACGGCTTATGTGGGCTCGTCGAACCTGTCGCACGCGGCGCAGACCGACGGGCTGGAGTGGAACGTGCGGGTCACGGAGCAGGGCCAGCCGGCGCTGGTGCAGCAGATGGCCGAGACCTTTGAGCAGTACTGGGCGGACCCCTATCAGTTTTCACAATTTACCCATGGCGACGCCGGCCACCGGCAGAAGTTGGTGCGGGCGCTGTCGGCGGATCGACGCAGCTGGGGGCAGGCAGGCTCGCTGTTCGAACTCGAGGCCAAGGACTTTCAGCAGAAAATCCTCGACGAATTGCAGGCGGCGCGGGTGCTTGGCCGGCACAAGAACCTGCTGGTGGCGGCGACGGGTACTGGCAAGACCGTGATGGCGGCGCTCGACTTCCGGCGACTGCGCGAGGCCAAGCAGGCCGAAACGTTGCTGTTTGTGGCGCACCGCAAAGAAATCCTGGTGCAGGCCCGTGATACCTATCGCAATGCCCTGCAGCTGCGCGATTTTGGCGAACTGCTGGTCGACGGTGAGTCTCCGACCATCGGCAAGCACGTGTTTGCCTCGATTGCGTCGCTGGGCGAGGGCGGGCAGGCGGCGCAGAACGGCTTGGATCCCGCAGCTTTTGACGTGGTGGTCATCGACGAGGCCCACCATGCGCCGGCCGACACCTGGAACAGGCTGCTAAAGCGCGTCAAACCCAAGGAATTGCTGGGCCTAACAGGTACCCCCGAGCGCGCCGACGGCTTGGACCACGAGCAGCATTTTCCGCGGCCCTGGGTGGGCAACCTGCGGGTCTGGAACGCGATTCCGCACGCGCTGGTGCCCTTTCGCTACTACATGGTCCATGTGGCGGGCGTGGACCTGCGCGACGTGGCGTGGGAGGCCGGCAAGTACGCGGTGCGCGAGCTTTCGGGCCGGCTGGTGGGTGCAGCCGAGATCTTTGTGCAGCGGGCGGTGCGCGCCCTAAACGAGTACGTGGCGCGGCCCGAAGCCCTGCGGGCGATTGCCTTTTGTGTCGACAAGGCCCACGCCCACGAGGTGCAGCGGCGCTTTGACTTGCAAGGTCTGCGCGCCGAGGTGCTGACGAGCGACACCGACGGGCTGACCCGCGGTGAGGCTCGCGGGCGCCTGGACTCGAGCGAAATACAAGTGTTGTGCGTGGTCGACATCTACAACGAGGGCGTCGACGTGCCCAACGTGAACACGCTGTTTTTCTTTCGACCCACCGAGAGCGCCACGGTGTTTTTGCAGCAACTGGGTCGCGGTCTGCGGCGGGCGCCGGGCAAGGCAGAGCTGGTGGTCTTTGATCTAACTGGCCGGCAGCATCACAACTTTCGCTTCGACAGGAAGCTCCGCGGCGCACTAGGGCATACGCCCAAAGAGCTTGAGAAGTTTGTGGAACGCGGCTTTGGCCGGCTGCCGACGGGCTGCTTCTTCCACTTTGACGAGCAGGCCCAGGCCGACGTGCTCGCGCAGATTCGCCGCGCGATCCCGTCGCAGTGGAAAGACATCGCCAAGCTTTTGCGCGAGCCGCGGTTGGCCGAGCTCACGCTCGACAAGTTCCTGCAGGAAACGGACGTGGAGCTGGCCGATATCTACGCGAACAAGCGATGTTGGACACTACTGCGCCGCGAGGCCGGGCTGGCGATGCCGCTCGTCGACGAGGATGAAGGCAAGGCACTTGAAAACCTGGGCAAGCTGATGCACGTGGGCGACCCGCTGCGGCTGGGCCTGTGGGAGCGGCTGCTGCGCGGCGAGACGGCCTGGACTCCGCGGGACTTGCGGCTCGCGAACATGCTGTATGTGGTGCTGTATGGCGGCAAGCTGGCGGCGTCGGACGAGGCGGCGCAGAGGTTTAAGCGGCATGAGGTGGTGCGGGCGGACCTAGGCGAGCTGATTCCGGTTTTGCGGCGGGTCAATGGCGTATTGGCGCCTGAGCATCAGCTGGAGGCGGCGGTCCCGCTGGTTTTGCACGCGCGGTATTTGGCGGGTGAACTGGCGGCGGCGTTTGATGTGCGGACCAAAGAGGGCGAGCTGCGCGAGGCATTTTACACAGGTGTTGAGGCGGTACGCGATGGCGATCGGGAGTACGATCTGCTGCTGGTAACGCTCGAGAAGGCCCGAGGGACCAAGGAGCATTTGAAGTATCGCGACTTTCCGTTGTCGGAGAGCCGGTTTCACTGGCAGTCGAAGGCCGCGACGACGCACGACAGCAAAGAAGGACGAAGGCACCGCCTCGCGGACGAGCTTGGGGTGACTCCGTTGTTGTTGGTTCGCGAGCGCGAAAAGGACGGTGGGAGAACTGAGGCGTTTCGATATCTTGGGCCGGTGCGGGCGGCGAGTTGGTCCGGGGAGCGGCCTATGACGGTCGAATGGGAGATGCGGTTTCCGATGCCGGTGGCCTTGGTCGCTTCGGGGCGAGTCGCGGGGTAGGTTCTGTTTCTCAACACCGCCGCTGCGAGATGGCCCATGGTTCGCAAAACCGCAGCGGTCACGGCGGGAGGTAAAGCGCAGCCTCATCAACGGCCACCACTGGAGCAAACATGGACTGGAGACTTCTCGCATCGACCTTTGCCGCCATCTTCGTGGCTGAACTCGGCGACAAGACGCAGCTTGCGACGCTCTCGCTTGCGGCGGGAGGCAAGTCGAAATGGGTCGTCTTTGCCGGCTCGGCGCTGGCCCTGGTCGCCACCTCCGCCATCGCGGTGATGGGTGGCGAAGTGGTAGGTCGGTTCATCCCACCGCACTGGATTCGGCGGGTGGCTGGAGTTGTCTTTCTCGCGATGGGCGCGTTGTTTCTTTTCGGCAAGGCCGAATAACGCCGAGGAAAGCCCCTCTATCGGATCGGCCCTGCGGCGCGGGCGGCCTGGTGGCGCAGTTTCCACGCTCGTTCGGCGTCGAGGCCAAGCCGAGCCAAGCCGGGCACCATCACGGTCTCGACCGTTTGATAGAGAAGCTCGCGCGCGACACTGCCGCTGCACAAGCCGAGCGCGTCGCCTTCGGCCGGTGGGGTGTAACTTTCCGGCAGATGGGCGAGCTCGTAGGTTTCGAAGTGCGCAAATGCGAGCGCGAGGTAGTCACTGAGGCGCTCGCGCATCGCAGGCGCGACCGTTGGCAGAAGGCGCGACACGAGCTGCCAGCCGAAGCGCGCGTGCCCCACTTCATCGCCGTAGATTCGGGTCAGCAACTGCCGCAATGAGCCCTCGGGCATGCGCAACCGCTCGGCCCCGATGAGCGCTACCGCC
>CANMZR010000424.1 GCA_947502375.1 Polyangiaceae bacterium | reverse complement strand
CGTTCAAGCTCGCGCTCTTTTTTCTTGAGCAAACTTTTCGCCCGCTCATCGTTCGGCTTCGAGTCGGCAGAGTCTTTGGCCTTGAGGAGAGAAGTCTTGAGCTCGGCACGCTTTTCTTCGAGTTTTTCGAGCGCCTTTTTGGTTGAAGTGGACGCCCTATCGAGTGCGCTCTTCAGGCGTTCAAGCTGCGTTTTATCAGGTTTTTCTCGGGACTTGAGTCGCTCGGCAAGCTTCTTCAGCTCGGTGCTCGCCGTCTTGAGATCGTGTTTCTCTAGCGCGGCGGCGCTTGGCTTCGCGAGTTCGCTCGAGGCGAGCTCTTTGGCCACGTCGGCGAGTGCGTCCTTCAGGGCATCACGATCCTCTTGGGCTCCGTGGGTAAGCTCATCTTCGAGCGCGCGCATCCGACGGAAGGCTTCCTCACGAGATATTCGGCGCTCCGATAGATCTTCGATGAGACGGTTGAAGCGCTCGATGGCTTCACGGAGTTCGGGGCTCTGATCGTCGTGTGCGAGCTGTCTCAGCGATTCACGAAACAGGTTGAGATCGTCTTCGCTGACATCGAGCGACTCGACCGAGACCGCGAGCGCGCGTTGCGGCACGACGACCACGGAGCGCACCTCCGCGAGTGCAATCCCGACGAGGACCGCCAAAGCGAAGGTCGATAACGCTAGTTCGGGGGGCAAACGGATCGGGACCGCGCCACGCGGGGAAAGCCCTCTGGCGACCGCGCTCTCGGCATCAAGAATCGCAGCCGACATCATCGGGCTACGCTCGTCCGCCGGCCGTTCGCTGAACTCGAGAGCGTTGGGAAGACGGCCTGCCAAGCGATGGTGCCGGTCGAGCGCGAAGGCTCCGGCACGGGGCATCAAGCGTCTGAACGCCGCGAACAGCACGACCAAGACAACCATTCCTCCAGCGACCGCGAGCGCCACCCAGGTCACCCGCTCACTGAGGCGGTGCGGCGCTAATTTCTTTGCAGAAAGAACGGCGGCCGCTGCAACCGACGCCCATGCGAGCGTCATCGGCAGCGTTTCGAGCACCCGAACGATGCGCATTCGCCATTCCGCTTGGCCCGCCTGCCGGCGCAGGTTCTGCACGTCGCTCTCCGTCACGGGGATGATGTTACCCATTCCCGGTCAGGAGCGCTTCTCCTTGCACGGAACCGACGAAAGTTGCACGGAACCGACGAAATTTGCACGGAACCGACGAAATTTGCACGGAACCGACGAAACGAAAACCGCGCGGCTAACACCGCCCGACGCTCCTGCAAGAGCCGGTCCTCACTGGTCGTAACCGAACGCCTTCGCCTCAATCCGCTTGGCCTCGCCGTTCACGCGGGTGACCATGATGTCAAACTTAGCGGCCCCGCCGATGGCGACATCGGTGCCAGCGACGTCACCCGCACCAGCCCCGACAAGCCTATCGCTCGCATCGAAAAGGCGAACCGCAACCACCACCTTTTTCGCGTCGAAAGCGGAGAGATTTGTCACCTTGCCGGTGACCGTATACCCAATCTGAAACATTGTTTTGTGTAGCGGTGCGCCGGCGACGTCGCTTACCTTCAGGCTGGCGAATTTTGTGTTGGATTTTCCGGGGAGCACGTGGCCCATGCCCTCGACCGTGAAGGACTTGTAGTCTTCCCCCTTCGGGAAGGTGCCAACGCACGCCACGGACTCACCGGGAGGCAGCAACCGGATTTGGAAAACGATACAGGACTTGGAATCCAACGCGGTGCCAGCAGCGTCGATCAGAGTGAGTTTGGCGCCCGGAAGAGACACCGGTCCCGTGCCCGCATTCTTGATTTCCACCGCGAAGTGCAAGGGCTTCGAGGAGCCCGTACGGTAGAATGTTGGCGTGCTCACAACGACTTGAGCTGAAGCCACAGCGAATGGGTTCGGAAAACTCGGCACCTGACGCCCGGTGACCGGAGGAACGGCCATGGCCGACGCCATGGTTTTTGCCGCGGCAGCGGTTTTACGGACGACGTTGTACACGCCAAAACAGGTGATGAGGAGGACGACGAGGCAGCCGAAACCTAGCCCTGCGATAAGACCGCCATTCCCTCCGGAGGGTGCCCCACCAGGCGGCATCCCGTATCCGCCACCACCGGGCGGCATCCCGTATCCGCCACCACCGGGCGGCATCCCGTATCCGCCACCAACGGGCGGTGCGCCGGGTGGGCCGTAGCCGCCACCACCGGGCGGTGCGCCGGGGGGTCCGTAGCCGCCACCACCGGGCGGTGCGCCGGGGGGTCCGTAGCCGCCCGGCAGATTCGCGCCCGCATCCCACCCCTGATTCATGCGGGGGAACTATCGCAAAGGAGCGCGCGAAAGCCAAGCATCACGAGCGCGGACTTTTATCGATGTTCATGAAGTAATTGGTGCGCTTGGGCGATTTGGGCCTTCGGAATGTGTCCGCTGGCGGCTTCGACGACGGCGGAGTGCCTCTGGTCGTCAGCGCTTCATCTTGCACCGAACGGACGATTGCGCGGAACCGACGAACCGTGTTTGCCGAGGTCCAGAGCGAACCGTCAGGCTGCGGCGGCACGTGGCCACGCCCGGGTCCGAGCGCGGGTTCGACACATCGAAGCCTTCATGCGGCAAGCTCGAGCTTGGCCGTCTGTCCCGCCCGAAAAAACCGTTGCAGGTAGGAGCGAAGCTCGCGCATTCGGGAGCGCCGCAAGAACTCCCGGTCAAGCCTGTCCACGAAGCGTTCGGCCATGCGGTTGGCGAGTCGATAGCGGTCGCCGGTCACGGTCCCGGCGGCATCCTCGTAACGAACCGCATCGAAGAGCCGCCAGCGAAGTCGCACGCGCTCGAGCGAAGGGAGTGGTTCGGGCAATACCCCGAGGATGAGAAACTTATCGACTTCGGCCTGGAACTCGAGTTCGAGATGGCTGGTCGGTAGCTCGCAGCGCGCACGCTCGGCGATCAACACAAAATGGCTCACCCCCTCGACGACCTGGCAAACCAGGTCGAGGCTGGGGGTCGGTCCCATCGCGGCCTCGGGCAACTCGACACGAACGTCGATGCCGTCGGAGCCTTCTCGAACGAGCACCCGCTCGCGCAGGATGTCCTCGCGAGCCTCGATGAACGGCCCGACGTCGGGCACGGAATCCAGCCCATAATACGAACAAAGACGCTTCTGGATGGTGCCTGGCAAGCTCATCGCTGAGCCCGCCTCAATGGACGCCCTTCGTCCCGCGCGTCGGAATCAGACCGAGCCCGACAAGCTCGCTCGCGAGCCGCTTGGAGCCCGTCGCCTGCCAGCGCTCGTAGAGTCGAAGGACTCGGTCATCCGCGTCGCCGTTCGCCGCCAGGGTCCCGTCCGCGACTTCCGTCAGCACTTCGACGAAGCTGCTGTACCCATCGGCCAGCTCGCGCAGCACGTCGGGGGCCGCGCCACCACCGCCGAGACGCAGCATCGCTGCCGCGTGACCGTAGGCGCTCGAGCCGACGACCATCACGTAGCGCGCGTCGGCTCCGCCTCGCGTCATCCGCGCCCCAAAAAAACCGAGGGCATAGAGCACGCCGTCACCGATCCGGCGAAGGCGCTCGAACCGTTCGGCACCGGATTTCTCGAGAGCATCTTGTAACAAAAAGGTGAGCGGTCTCTCGAGCGGCGCGAGGGAAACCGTGCCCCGTGCGTAATCACCTAGCAACCCGGCAAGATATTGCTTGGTCGCGTCGGTGGTAGCGACCCGCCGAGCGCGGACGGCGTCGTCCACGACCTCGGCAAAGTAGCCATGGATGTCAGGAGACAAATCGATGCCGCGATGGGACTCACTCATGGTGCACTCCTTCTCGAGGTACAGGCGACAGGTCGGATGGGCGACACGTCGAGCGGCGGGAGATGGCAGGCGGGTCGGAACCCGGCAACCCCTCCCAACGGGTGGGTCGCGTCATCGACCGTTTT
The DNA here is from genome assembly GCA_947502375.1 of Polyangiaceae bacterium. Lineage (GTDB taxonomy): Bacteria > Myxococcota_A > Polyangia > Polyangiales > Polyangiaceae > SYFR01. The sequence continues at coordinate 363 of CANMZR010000424.1, read as the reverse complement.
GGTTTTGGAACCGGAAAGTTGCTGCACGTACAGCCTCTCCTACTTCTATCTAACCGATAACCATCGGAACGGCCAGAAGCCCTAAACCTGGAGCCCTGCGAATCATTTCGAATGGTTAGCACTCGTTGCTGCGACTGCTATACCCGCGTACGAATTCGGGTTTCCGCCCCTTGACACCCCGAATAGCAGGGCTATCTTGCCGGCGTCTGTCAGCACTCACCTTCGGCGAGTGCTAACGAAGCACAGCCTCTTCGGACCCCGGGCCCTCCAGCGGGGCCCTCCAGCGACGGCCCCTGCCGCCATGCAAACCCAGCTCGCGCATCAGGCGAGCGCAGCGAACCCCACGAAGCACCACCGCGAGCA
>CANMZR010000423.1 GCA_947502375.1 Polyangiaceae bacterium | reverse complement strand
TCGAAAGTCTGGATGACGTGCGGACTTTTGATCTGCGCCGCAGCAGCCGCCTCGCGCTCAAACCGCGTCGCTATCTCCGGTTGCTCCGCTGCGAGCTCCGCAGAGATGAACTTCACTGCGACTTCGGTTCGCAACGTGAGATGTTCCGCTACCCAAACCGTACCCATTGCACCTTGCCCGAGCGGCCGTAACAGCCGAACGTTTGGATTGACCTGGGTTCCGACCAACAGCTCCACAGCCTGAAGTTACCACAGGAGCCGCGCGCAACAAGAATCTCGGAGTGTGTCGGAGAAAAGGCCGTAGCGAGGTGGACGAGGCGCCGCCAGATCCGCAGTGGCGCGGAGTGGAGGGCGACAACTACGTACTATCGGTACGTTGCGGAGCCCGGAACGAGCACGCTGCGGAGGTGGTGGTGCATCGTTCGCCGCAGTAGGTCTTTTCTCCGACACACTCCTAGGACCCTCGCGGCCCACGACCCTTTCGGGTGACCCGCGGAAGTTCCGTGTGCGTCAGCGGTGCCACCTCAAACCCGGAAGTTTGGCCAAGCCGCAGTTTCACGGTTCCCGCGTAAGCAATCATCGCCGCGTTGTCGGTGCAGTTCTGCGGCGCGGGGAGAAACAAGCGAAGGCCGCGCCGCTCGCAAGCCGCCGCCATCGACGCGCGCAGCTCGCTGTTGCACGCAACCCCACCTGCAATGACCACGTTGACGATGTTCTCGCGCACGGCCGCCCGCACGGTCTTGGTGACCAGCGTCTCGACGACCACCCGCTGAAACGCTGCACAAACGTCGGCAACGGCTTCATCGCTCGTGGGCGGATCGGTGGCAATTTTTCGGGCGACGGCGCTCTTCAAACCCGAAAACGACAGCTCCAGCGAGTCACGCTGAGCCATCGGTGGAGTCAACGTGAAGCTGCGCCCCGGGTCGCCAAGCTTTGCGAGCCGGTCGATCACGGGTCCCCCGGGGTAACCCAAGCCCAGCAACTTGCCCACCTTGTCGAACGCTTCGCCAACCGCGTCGTCCCGGGTCGCCCCAAGCTCGTGAATTCGCGCAGCCTCGGGCCCTTCGCACAGGTAAATGGCGGAATGCCCTCCCGATACGAGCAAGCCGATGAACGGGAACTCAGGCTGAGCCGAGGCCAGTCCAGCGCGCCTCAAAAACGGGGACAAGAGGTGCCCGACAAGGTGGTCCACGCCGACGAATGGGCGATTCACAGACCATGCTAACCCCTTGGCGACCTGCACGCCCACGAGCAAAGCCCCAATCAATCCAGGTTGTCGCGTGACCGCGATGGCATCGACTTCAGCGAGCCGCAGGCCGGCATCAGCGAGCGCCTGCTCAACCACCGGAACAATCGCCCGAAGATGGTCGCGGGCCGCGAGCTCCGGGACGACACCCCCGAAGGGAGCGTGCGCCACGATCTGGCTCCGCACCACGTCCGAAAGGACGACCCCATCGTCCCGCACGACCGCGGCCGCTGTCTCGTCGCACGAACTCTCGATTCCGAGGACCCTCGTCATGCTCTCGCTTCCGTCAGGGAGTGCTCGCACCCTTCGGTGCCGATCGCAAGAGTTCGAGAGCGAACGCGCGCAAGGACGGTTCGCCATCTTTTTCGCTCATGCGTCGCGCCAGCGCTGGTGCCATCTCGGCGTGCCGACCGAAGGCCGCCCGCAGCGCCGCTTCGCGCACGAGTGCCACGCGGTCCGCTTCGGCGATCGCCATCAATCGAACGTCGATCGCAGCGGCCACGACGCTGTCCTCGGGCTCCGAACGACCGAGCGCCTCCACGGCGTGCAACCGCAATATCCAATCGGGTCCGACCTCGGTCAACTTCATGACAGCGCCGATGAGTCCAGCTCCAACGGGCCTTTTCAGAATCGCTAAAATGCTGCGACAAAGAATTCCGTCACGCGACTCGAGCACCAGAACGAGAGCCGCTCCTGCCGCCGACTCCGGGCGCTCGGCGAGCACCTCGGCCGCGTTACGGCGAACCTCGAGAACGGGATGGGCGGTCAACAAGACGAACCCCCCCACGGTCGCTTCGCCGATAGCGTCAAGAACAGCCGAAAATCGGCGCTCGACAAGCGGCTCCTCGCTGCTCGAAACCGCGGGCCTCGCAAACTCGGGGAGCTGCCCGAGTAGCAAGCGCCCCACGATTTCGGCCTGCTCCGCAGACGCCCGAACCGCACTCTCTGCGGCATCCACGAGCGGGACTCTCAGGGCCTCTACGGCGCGCGATTCCTCCTCCCTCGTGTAACCGGCCGGCGTGAGCAAGCTCATCGCAAAATCGACCGTCATTTGCGGGTCATTTGGAGAAAGTTTGGTTCCTTGACGCCGGTATTCACCCACGGTCACCGCGGTTGCGGCGGCCAAGGCGAGGCGCCGCACGCGCGCGTCTTCCGATAAAATAGAACGCGCCAACAAGCGGGCGAACTCGGAGGAAATACGCGAGACAGGCTGCGCGAGAGGGAGCTTCTGCTTTTCGCGTCGAGCCTCGGGAACCCCCTCGAGACGAGCCAGCCCCGACAGTGCCGCAAGCCGAACGTCCGCCTCGCTCGACTCCGCCAACCCGACGAGCACGAGCCGGCTCGCGGGGTCGCCGAGTTCCCCGAGTGCAAGTGTCGCCGCGGCCCGGACGACCGGTCCCGCATCTGGAGCGCGTGCAAGTGTCGCGAGCGGAAGAGAGTGCTCCGGTTGCTTGGACAGCCCCAAGCCAAGTGCCGCGAGAGCGCGAACATCACCCGAGGCTCGTTGCACGAGCGTCAGGAGCAAGGGAACCGCATTCGGATCTCCCATTGCGGCAACCCCCCACGTCGCGGCGATCGAGACCGGATCGTTGGCGCTGGCAACCGACTCCGAACCCTTCGGAGCCAGGAACTCCTGGTACCGAGGCAAGAGAGCGGGATCAGCGAGGGCCCCGCATGCCACCATTGCCCGCACGCGCAAGTCCACTTCCGCAGTGCCCGTCGCAAAATTGAACAACGCAGGTCCGGCGCCCTTATTCTGCACGTAACCCAGTACTTCGATGGCGACGCGCTGTTGCGCCACCGCGGTGTCGGCCAGTGCATCGAGCAACGGCTTGACCGCTCTTGTGCCGACAGCGAGGAGCTTTGCACGTGCTTCGGAGGCCACCGACGCATTCGCAGAATGAGCGGCTTGCACGAGCGGAGCTGTGAGGTTCTTGTACACTTCGACGAGCATCCGTCGGTAAACGGTCTTCTGCGGATTTCCAAGGGTAACCGGGAGCAGCTCGTGCTCGAGCGTCTCGAGAGTTCCCGCACCAAGGTGCAGCTGCATGGACAGCCTGACGGCACGTACGACAAACTCCTCATCGCGCGTCGAACGAACCACCTGACGGTAAAGCCTCCCCGCTTCCTCCACGTCTCCGGCCTGAAGAGCCAGTTCAGCGAGATCGAAATACGCCGTATAAAGCTTGGGATTCTTGGTGATTGCCTTACGCAGTTCGCGCATCGCGCGGTCGTTCTCTTGACGACGTCGGTGCAGGGCCGCGAGTCGCACATGCCCCTCGGCATCTTCGGGCGAGAGTTCAAGCGAGCGCGCTGCGTAGGCCACCGCATCATCGTCTCGGTAAAGTTCGGAGGCGTACTGCGACATTCGTTGGTAATACTCGCGAGCTCGCTTCGGATCGGCGTCGACGAGTTTTGCGAGAATGTCGATGGCTAAAGCGAGCTTTCGCTGCACGACGAACAGCCTCTCGAGCGCGAGCATTGAAGTCGTATCCCCAGGAGCGAGCTGAATCACCCGCCGAAGAGTGCCCTCTGCGGCATCGTAGCGGCCAAGCCTTCGTTCCACTTCAGCGAGCAAACGGCCCGCTTCAAGATTGGGCGACGCACCAGCAAAGAGCGCCTTCAGTGGCCGCACATGCGGCTCGAGTTCGCGCAGCAGAACCCAAAGACCCACGAGGTGATTCCGGCACTCCCTGGCAAGGAGGACATCATCGCCAGCCGTCGCGTGCAGCTGCTGCCAGAGTTCAATCGCTTCTCGGTAAAAGGACTGACTTCCCAAGGCACCGCCCAGTCGCTCCGCGCCCGCGCTCCGCTCGAGAGCCCCGGCGAGAGCCTTTCGGTAACGCCACGTCTTGTCCGCGGGTGCGAGCTTCACCGCCTCGCGCAGAGCCTCGAGCCCTTCCTTCGTGAGATCATGTTCGAGATACACTTCACCAAGTGAAACCAGACCATCCGCGCGCAGCGGAGTGACGGTAAGGATGCGCTTCCAGGTGGCGATGCCTCGGTCGCGCTCGCCATTTTGATAATAACGATCGCCGAGGTCGACCAGGTA
>CANMZR010000422.1 GCA_947502375.1 Polyangiaceae bacterium | reverse complement strand
AAGCGCCTCGAGGTGCACGTCCGCGAGCAGTTGAAGGAGGCGCCTGAGCTCGAAGCACTTTTTCGCACTCACCGAAAGGAGTGCAAAGGAGTCACCATCGGGGATGTCAGCAAGGCTTGCGAGGCCGTGGACGGAAAGCTTTCGAGCGCCATTGCTGCTTACGTTCGGGACCATGGCGGACTGCCCGAGCCGCGTAAACTACCGAAGATTAAGTAAATAAAAAATGGCCAGCTGGTCGGTTGACTAAATCCGTAGCCCTTTAACTATGCGGTATTGTTTGTTTTTGACAAGGCCGGCTGGCCGGTATATTCATTGAAACCATGGAGGACACCCAATGAAACGTCACGTCCCATTATGGTTTCTCGGTACCGCGATGGTGCTCGGAGCTTGCGCGCTCCGGTACGATGAGCGCAGTCCCGATGACAGCGACTCGGCCTTCCCGACGATCGACACCAGCTCGAAGTATTTCAAGCCAGGTCCGATTTTAGCTACGCCGGACGCACAAGAGCGCGCAAAGCGGCTCGCCTATCATCAGGCGGTCATCGATGCGTACAAGTTCAGTTACACGATTGGCGAGACCTCGAAGACCAAGCAGAACCTCTTCGAGTTGGTAGGGTTCAACCGGCCGGCCGATGTGGGCACGATGAAGCCGATAAAGGAGCTGGAGAACGCAGCATGGGACGTGAAGCTTCCCGAGAAGTGGGATTGGCGTACCGAGGGCGTCGGCATGACGCCGATTCGAAATCAGAGCTCCTGCGGTAGCTGCTGGGCGTTCGGTACGACCGCCGCGCTGGAGGGTGCGATCGCGGTGAGTGACAAGCAACTGGTCAACCTCAGCGAACAACACGTGCTCGATTGCAGCGGCCGCGGGACTTGCGGCGGCGGCTACTGGGCGTACAGCCTGTTTCAGAACCAGGGCGCCGTGCTCGAGGACGTGTACCCGTACAAAGGCTACGACCAGAACTGCAAATCGCAGAAGGACTACCCCTACAAGATCGAGTCGTTCCACGGCGTGAAGACCGGCGACATCGAGGGCATCAAGGCCGCGATCCTGAAGTACGGGACCGTCGGCATCACGATGGCCGTCTGCGGATCGATCCCGGGCTACAACGGTGGCGTCTACGACTCGAAGGAGTGCAACAACGCGTACACCAACCACATTGTCGCGCTCGTCGGTTGGGACGATACGGTCAGCCATAAATACGGCAAAGGCGTGTGGATCTTGCGCAATAGCTGGGGAACCGGCTGGGGTGACAACGGGTACGGTCTGTTCGCATATGGAACGGCTCAACTCGAGGAAGATCCGACCTACGTCATCTTCAAGCCGGAAGATCCCACGGACACGGACATGGACGGCATCCGCGACGTGAACGACAACTGCAAGCTCCAGCCGAACCTGGACCAAAAGGACGTGGACCACGACGGCAAGGGCGATGCCTGCGATACCGTATTTGATCCCTTCGAGACGGCCGTGACCTTGACCGACGACGACAGCCGCAAGCTCGACCTCGGCTTTTCGTTCTCGTTCTACGGCACCGCATATCCGGCGGTGTACTTGAACTCCGATGGAAATCTGACCTTCGGCGCGGCCGATGACAAGACGGCCCCGCGTGATAAGCAGCGTTTTCTAACGAATGCACCGCGCATCGCGGCGCTCTACGCAGACCTGAACCCGAACGCAAACGGTGGCAAGGTCGTCTGGGGCAAAGAGAACCCGGATAGCTTGTTCGTCCGTTACGAAAAAGTCTCCCAGTTCGACTCGAGTGGCAAGGGCACCGTGACCGTCACGCTCCGTGCGAACGGTGAAGTGTCGCTCAGCTACGGCAACGTGAGCGGCTCGTACATCGTCGGCGTCTCGAAGGGCGGCTCCGGCAACAGTGCCACCGAGAGCAACCTGGTGGGCTCGCTCGGCATGGGCGGCTCGAACGCTGTGTACACGGCCTTCGGCTCGCAGAAGCCGTTCTCGTTGGCCAATCAAAAGCTGACGTTTACGCCAGGTGCCAGCCCCGGGCCTGGACCGAACCCCGAGCCGAACCCGGTTCCGGTGCAACCCACCGAAACCGCGCTTGGACTCGACGACGACTCGAGCGCCAATGTGGCACTCGGCTTCAACTTTCCATTTTTCGGAAAAACGTACGCGAGCGTTGCAGTCAATTCGGATGGCAACCTCACGTTTGGCACCGGCGACGCTGCCTCGGCAAACCGCGACACGGCTCGCTTCCTTTCGGGCGCTCCGCGCATCGCGGCGCTTTACGCGGACCTGGATCCGGCGGGAGGCGGTGCAGTTACGTACGAAAAAGCCGACAAAAAGCTGACAATTCGATACAAGGCGGTACCGCATTACGGCTCGAAGCAGGGCAACAGCGTGGCGGTCGTTTTGAACGAATCGGGCATCGTTGAGTTGACCTACGGACAGGTGTCGGGTTCTTCCTACATCGTCGGAGTCTCGAAGGGCGGAAGTGGCAACGCGGCAAGCGCGAAGTCGCTGTCGTCACTCGCGATGCCCATTGGCTACGGCGGGACCGACGGCATTTACCAGGCCTTCGGAAACCAACCGTTCGACCTCGTCGGCAAGACGATCTCGTTCAGTACCGACGGCGGTGTAGGGCCGTCGCCGAATCCCCCGGCTCCTCCCGTTCCGGACTCGTCCATCATCGTTCTCGCCGATGACGATTCGAAAGAGGTTCCGCTTGGGTTTGCTTTCCCGTTCTTCGGCAAGACGTACGACACGGTCTACGTCAACGCTGACGGGAACGTCACGTTCGGTAAGGGCGATGGCGCCACTGCCAATCGGGACAAACTGCGGTTCCTCACCGGTGCGCCTCGCATTGGCATGGTCTACACGGACTGCGATCCTTCTGCGGGAGGCACGGTCAGCTACAAGCACGAGGACGCCGACTCGATCACCATCAGCTTCACGAGCGTTCCGTCCTGGGGTTCTACCATCGGGAACACGTTTCGGCTGACGCTCAGGGCTTCGGGCAAGATCACGATCTTCTTTGATTCGCTCTCGGCACAGAGCGGCATCATCGGAGTCTCAAAGGGTGGGGCCGGCAATTCGGGCGACCCCTTCGTGCTCGACTCGATGCTGGGAAGCACGTGGCTTTACCAGGGTCAAAACATGTTCGGAATGTACAAGTCGGGAAGCGCCACGACCTTCGCCGGCAAGTCGATCTCGTTCACGCCGTGACATCGAACCGGGGCGAAGGTGACGAAGTTACGAAGATGGTGAGGCTCCGCCTTCGCTGAACGCTCCGCCCTCGCTGAAACGCAAAAAAGCCGACCGGAACAACACCGGTCGGCTTTTTTGCGCGCTTTTCTCGCTCAGGAAACGCGCCGGCGGCGTGCCAGCATCCCGAGCGCGAACGCTCCGAGAGCAAAGGCGCCAGGAGAGCTTCCCGAGTCTCTCGAACCGACACTGCACGTGGCAAGGCAGCCGCCCGTCACAATGGGCTCTCCGTCGGAGGACGGAGGCGCGAGGAACTGCGTGCATCGTTCGACCGTCAGCGGTACCGCGGCCCGCTTCCCAGAAACGCCTTGCTCGAGCTTGACGTCCTTGTTGCCGGTGTTGCGATTGTCGTGGTGGTAGCTTTCCCACTCGATGAGCCCATCGCTCTTGCCGGCAGTGTGCCAAGCGTAGAGCCACCCGGAGCGCGTGCCGGTGACGACTTCCAGCTTCTCGTCACCGTCGATATCTCCCACTGCGGCGGTGGGAATGATCCATTGCCCGGTGAATTTTGGCCAGCCTTGCGGCTCACGTCCGCAACCGTCCCAGGCGTGCAGATAGTAGCCGCCGCTCCCTTGAATGACCTCGGGGTAGTCGTCGCCGTTGAGGTCGGCAATCGCTTGACTGTTGAAGAAGCTGTAGTCCTCGAGCACGTATGGCGCAGCGGGGATCATGGAGCCTGTGCGTCCGCTCCAGACGGCGAGCAAGTGCTCCCCCGGAGCGGCCGATGCGGCGACCCCGCCTTGAAGTTGAATCGCGAGATTCAGAGAGCCGCCCGCCGTGATGACGTCGGGCGTTCCGTCCTGATCGACGTCGCCAATGGAAGGCTGCGCGAACAGGGGAAACATGGTGTTCGGTCGGTAGGCCGGGGACAGTTCTCCGAACGTGCTCGATGGTGCAAGGCCGCGGCGCACCATGCCCGTTTCCGGATTGGTGTACTCGGGCAAGACGTTGGGCGGCGTCTGATTGAGCATGGTTTGTTTCCCCGGATCGAGTGGCATCAGCAGCGGAGAACTCGCATTGCCGTGGGCGACCGCTGCCAGCGTTCCATCGAACGTACCGATGACCAATAAATTC
>CANMZR010000421.1 GCA_947502375.1 Polyangiaceae bacterium | reverse complement strand
CCGACGCACGAGCCGCCGCCACTGGCCGCACTGCCGCCGGTCGCACTGCCGCCGGTCGCCGAGCCCGAAATCCCGCTTGAGTTGGCGGTCGATGCAACCGAATTCGACGCAGCGTTGTTGCCGCTGTTGGCCGTACTCGAGACGCTCGTCGCGTTGCTGGAGCTTACCGACGTGACGCTCGAGGCGACACTCGAAGCGGTCGCGCCGCCGGCCCCACTCGGCTGTGTTTCGAAGTCCGTCGTCGAACCCGTGGCGCAGCTCATGACCAGGCCGAAGCCCGCAGCAAACGCGCCCACTCCGTACATGCCAGACCAACCCATACGCCGTGCATATCGCAGATCGACCGCAGTTTCACCTTCTTTGGAGAGAAGGTGGTTCGCGGCGAGCACAATGTCAGAGCGGCGCTGCCGTGGCGCTGCCCTGAACGCGGGTGCAGCCGACCCGCCGTGGGCAATCGTGATACTCTGCCAAGTTCACATGCGATGCGAATGTTTTTTGGCGATGGGCGTAGCGGCGGCGGTCTTCATGGCATGTGGAGGGACGAATGATACGGGCCCCGGCGGCGCGGGTGGTGCCGTTGCGTCGAGCGCCTCACTGTCCTCCACCTCGCAGAATGCCTCGAGCTCGAGTGGTATCGTGACGGTGCCCGATTGCGAGGGCACCGGCCTAGCGAATGCCGGTAAGAAGGTCGCCATCGGCACCGTCACTGTCACCGTGCACGATGCCGATGGCATGGCACTCCCGAGCTCCGCCATCGACGTGCAGCTCTGCGGAAGCGATCTCTGCCTCTTTGGTAAAAGCACGGACGGAACGTTCACGCTCACGCACGGCGGCAAGGAGCTCGTGGACCCGGCGTTGAAGATCGGCAGCCAGAGCAGCATTGCCTACTTGTTCTGGGGCGGTGCGATTCCGAAGAGCCCGGATCATGCTTACGGCATCGTCACCGCGGTGAAGCTCGGTGCGCCCGGTGGCAAGCTTGAAAAAGGTGCCACCGTCACGAGCAACGGCGTGTCCGTCACCTTCGCCGCGGACGCGCGCGTCGAGCAAGAGCTTCTCGCGCCCGCGGATGAGTTCGCGGCGGTGGTCTTCAAGCCGAGCGCGGGGACCTTTCCCCAGCTCGCAGCCACCACCCAGAAGTTCGAGCTCGTCGTGGGCCTCGGGCCCGCCGACGTGGACGTCTGCCCGCCCGCGAAGCTCACGTTTCCCAACAGCGAAGGCTGGGCTCCGAAGACCGCGGTCGAGCTCTGGGTCAACGGTGTGAAGACGTACGACAATTGGGCACCGTACGGGACCTGGGCAAAGGCCGTCGATGCCGTGGTCAGCGACGATGGCAAGACCGTCTCGACGGTCGACGGCAAGGGGATCTCGACCCTCGCCGCCTACGGCGTGGTCAAGAAGTAGTCGGCGAAGGCTTGGAGCCTCGTCGCGCGCGCTCTTGGTAAGTTTTAAGGGCCAACTCGTGACCCACCGGCGGGCGGGTTCAGCCTTTGGCCACGAGCCGCTCGAGCACGGCTTTCGGCTGCAAGTGGCGCCGCGACCGGTGCCGTTTCGAATCGAGTGACTCTTGAGCGACGGGGGCGGCTCCTGGGGGCTGAGTGGCTCTCAGCCGCCTGACTTGTCGTAAGCGCAGCGAATCCCGATGTTGTAGTAACCGATGCCGGGCGAGTTTTTCTCGCGGTACACAACGCCGACGCTGAAGGTGTCGTCGTTGTCCCAGGCGCCGCCTCGCTCGACCTTGCGGACGTCTCCCGGCTTGAAGTCGGACGAGGTCCACTCGCGAACGTTGCCGGACATGTCGGACAAGCCAAACGGCGAGTCGCCCTTTGGGTGGGCGCCAACTGGGCAGGTTCCTTCGCCGTCACGCTCGCTCTGCTTTCGCTTCCAACAGAGGTGGTCCTCTGGAGCCTTATTGCCCCAGGGGTAGTTGCGACCGTCGGTGCCGCGTGCGGCGAACTCCCATTCGACTTCCGTCGGGAGGCGACCTCCTTTCAATTTGCAATACGCCCCGGCTTGGTTCCAGTTCACGCAGTTGATGGGATGGTTGCTGCGGGAGGAACTCTTCCCGTTGCAGAAGCCGCCGAAGTCTCCCGCGGTGCACTTCCCCTCGGCAACGCAAGCGTCGTAGGCCGCCGTCGTCACCTCGAGCTTGTCCATGCAGAAGGGCACCACCGTGCTCTCCACGAGCTTGACCGGATTCCCTGGTGCCGCGTGTTTGAACGTGCCGCCAGGGATGAGCGCAGCACTGTCGGGGCACGGGGACGCTGGAGGCTTGTCCGCGCTTGTCAAGGCGCTCGCGGTAGCCGTCGCGGAGACCGTCGGCCTTCTGGTGTCCGCCGCCGTGCCGGCTGTGCCCTGTGGGTCTACAGCCTTGTCTTTGCATGCGACAAGGACGAATGGAAGGAACCAAAGGTTGCAATTGCGCATGTTCGTCACGTTGCCGAATTTGGCCACAAATTTCAAGTAGCTAGATGGCAGCCATGCAAAATGTCACAGTGATACCAGTGAGATTCATGGGTGTTGGGCAAGTCGTTAGGGCCTGCGTAGAAACAAACCGATCGATTTCCTTGCCAGCCGGTAGGATTGTGTCGTTTCATTCGCCGTGGAAGAGATCGCGCCGTAAATTGATAGTTGGCATTTGTGCGCCGGTGGCTTGGCGGCCCTTTGGATAGATGTTCTTGTCGAGCTCAGCGCGAACTTTGAGCCAAGTCTTGGTCATTATCGCGGCAATGAGGTTGACGATGGCTTGATGGGTAACAAGAAGGTTTGCCCCGCCAGTTTTGCGTGATGAAAGAGAAGAGGCGGTGCTCGATTTTGTTCCACTTGCGGGTGCCAGGAAGCAGATGGCAGACGGATATCGGAAAGTTCAATTCGTCGGCGAGGTTCTGGAGCTCGAGCTTTCAAAGCCGGACGGGTGAGCCGTTGCTGCTGTCACCGTCAGCGGTAATGAGGAGCTCGCGCTCGGCCCGCCGCGGTTGCCCTATTCCGAGCCCGCCGCGGTTGCCCTATACCTGTCGCACCTGGCGAACCTCGGCCGCAAAGTGGCCACCATCGGCCGCGCCCTGGTCGCCGTGTCGCGACGACGGCACTACGCTCTTGTGTTCTACGCAACTTGAACTGCGGCTGAGAATGACAAGAAAGTACCCGTCTTTCACGTTGGTTGGGCATTAGAGTGCTTCAAACCAGGTTTTAATTTTCAGTGCCATGAGCTTGCGCCGCAGTTCGAGGAAATCGTCGTAGGCGGGAATCACGCCATCAAGGAGCGACTCCGGGAGGCAACTTCTTCGCAGGTTGGCGCACAACTCCTCCCGCTCGGTGATCCCACCGTATTTTTTCGGCCCGCCATTACACTGTTTGGCCAAGTCGGTGAAATACGTTTCGGGTGCCTTGTCACCGATGGCGATGTTGATTTCGCTCTGCGCCAGCACGAAGTTGGCGATTTGGTTGTAACGCCCGCGTGCCAGCCCTTGCTTCTTGAGGTGATTGCGCGGGTAAACGTGATGCACGTCGCTGCGGTTCATCATCAGATCATTGACGGTGATGTCGCGGGATAAGAAGCCTTTGTCGCCGAGTTTCACTTGCGCCGCTTTGTAAGCGAGAAAGTAGGGACTCTGGCCAGAGGAGGTGTCCATGAGTTGCGGCAGCATTCCGGTCCAGAACGTGGCGGGCAGTTCGTTCTCGATCACAGAATCGGTGTAGGCGACGAGGCCGCGGTTCTCGACCTGACGGATGTCAAAATCAAAAGCGGTTTCCGGGCTGCCGGTGTAGCGCCCGCGCAGAATGGACATGGCATACCATCGGCGCACGAGCCGTTCGAGGTCGGAGGCCGGGACATTCGCAGCGCGGCCGCGCAGATAAAGGATGTAGGCGAAGTTGACCGCGTTCTGGCCGCCAATCAAGTCGTTGGTAACGAAGCCCGCCGAGCGGACAATCATGGTGAATCGTTCGAAATGAGTTTTGTTGATGAAGCGCAGGATGCCTTGTTTGAGTTTGGCGAAGGAGGCTTCGGCGATGACGTCTTCATACTGGCGGGTCTCGAAGTTGCGCCCTGAGAGGAGCGCGACGAGGTCCGCCAACTTGCCCCGTCCAAACTCAGCGGTGAAGGCCACCCGCAGCATGTCCGTGTAAGTGGGGTCGTAGATGTCGTCGTTGACATCCTTAAGCCAGCGCATCTGCGGGAAGAACTCAGAAGCGGCGAAGGCTTTGTCGCCCTTCTCGATGCGCCCCATAAAGTCAGGGGCAACGGCGAGATGACAAAAATAGTCGATGGCCTTGCGTAGCATGTTGGAGTTGCCCCGATTTGGCGGACAGATTCGAC
>CANMZR010000420.1 GCA_947502375.1 Polyangiaceae bacterium | reverse complement strand
CCGAGACGGGCGTCCTGCCTTGGTTCTCGAGAATCGCGCGAAGGGTGAGGGTGTCTCCGAGGTTGGCGGTGCGGTGCGAGAGCTCACCGCGGGCGACGAGCGCGTTCGTCGGTGCGTTGCCGAGCAGCTCGAGCGCGCGCGTATCGCCGCGTTTCAACAGGGTACGGAGGCCGTGCTCGACGATGCGCCTTCGCGCCTGAGAGGCTTCGGGAAGCCAGGCGTGTGCGACGTCGAGGGCAACGGTGGGGTTGTCCTTTGCGATGTCGTTCAGGTGGTTGGCGACGGAGCGCCGGACGTACGGGCTTGCGTCGTCTTTCAGTTGGTCGAGCAGCGGCAACGTGGGCGAAGGATCGAGGATGAAGGGCGAAAGCTTTCGACCCCAAGGCAGGCGGGGACGCGTTCCCTCGCTGACGAGGCGCCGTACGTGCGGGTTCGGATCGGTGACCCAAGCGTTGAGTGCCCGCAGGGTGGGCTCCCACGCGTCGAGGATCAGCGGTCGTATGCAGAACTCGCTCGAGAATCGCTGCGTCAGCGCGTAATTCGCGGCGAGGGCTGCGTCGACGTCGCGCAGGCCGTGCCGCTCGAGGTACTCGCTCACAGGGAAGTAGCGAAAGACGGTGCCACCGTACCCTTCGGTCTCATGGAGGGGCGCGTCCATCATGGCGACGAGCACCGCGAATGCCTCGCCAGGTTCATCGGGCAAGGTCGTTTCGAGGGCATCGGCCACGTGCCGCGCGCGCGCTTTCAGCTCCAGGTCATCGAGCCCATCGAGCGCAGCGGCGAGGAACAAGCCGCTGTCGAACGTCGGTGAAACGCGGGCGAGCTGTTCGGCGAGCCAGGCGACTTCCGGTCGTCCGAGCTTGAACTTGAAGGGCTCCGCCACGCGGGCGTGTCTCACGCTGATGAGCCGCGCGGTCAACCGCGGAGCGGCTTCGGCGTGCTAGGCAGTTTCCATCCCTAGGAGTTGCATGAGACCGACCGACCCCGCCTCGCCCTTCGACCTCCATCGCGTGGGGGACGAATTTCACCTCCTTGTGCCGCCGGGTTGGCTTCAAGGGCGAGGAGCATTCGGCGGCCTCGTGGTCGCATGGTTGGCGCGCGCGATGGAACTCACCGAGTCCGACGCGACCCGCGTGGTGCGCACGCTCGCGGCCGAGATCGTTGCACCCGTGGCGGCAGGTTCCGCCACGATTCGTGTCGAAGCCTTGCGTGTCGGCAATGGTGTCTCGACCTACGCTGCGCGAATGCTCCAAGCGGGCTCTGGTGGTGACGAGGTGGTCGCGCATGCGACGGCATCGCTCGGTAAACGACGCATCGCGGATCGAGACTTCGCCTTGCCCGCTGCGCCGGATGCTCCGCCCCCATCGTTCGTCGATGCGATTCCAATAGGTCCGCCGCTTGGGCCCGAGTTTGCGCAGCACGTCGACTTTAGGCCGGTGTCTGGCTTGCCGATGAGCGCGCCTGGCGGCCTCGCCGACGGGGAGGCGCGCGCGCTCGGTTACGTTCGATTGAAGGAGGCCCCTCCGTGCGTCGATACGGCCTACCTCGCGGCCATTGCCGACGCGTACTGGCCGACGCTACTCACCACCGAACCGATGCTTCGTCCGACGGCGACGCTCTCGTTTTCGCTCGATATTCTCGTCGATCCGCGAACGCTCTCCCCGGCGACCACGTTCCTCGTCGCGTCGCGCTCGATCGCCGGGCGTGACGGTTACGTCGTCGAGGATCGCGAAGTCTTCGACGAAGCGGGACGGCTCGTCGCGCTCAATCGGCAGACGTTCGTCATCATCAAGTGAGCCCGGGGAGGTACGCTCTCGCGCTATGAAATACCTTCATACGATGGTGCGGGTGACCGACCTCGACGAATCGCTTCGATTTTACTGCGATGCCCTCGGTTTGCGGGAGCTGTCGCGACGGGACTCGCCGCAGGGTCGCTTTACGCTCGTGTTCCTCGCCGCACCGGGTGACGAGGCCGCGCAAGTCGAGCTTACCCACAACTGGGATCCCGAAGTGTACGCAGGGGGCCGTAATTTTGGGCATCTCGCCTACGCGGTGCCCGACATCTACGTCGCGTGCCAGCGCCTCGTCGACCATGGCGTGACCATCCTCCGGCCACCGCGTGACGGCCGCATGGCCTTCGTGCGCTCGCCCGACCAAATTTCGGTCGAGTTGCTGCAAGCGGGAGGCGCACTCGCACCCGCGGAGCCTTGGGCCTCGATGCCGAACGTCGGCGCCTGGTGAGTGCGCGACGATGGCGCTCGCTCTCCGCCTCACCGAAGCGCCCCTGCGTCGTTGAGGGTGACGCGCGCCCGCGACGCCGGGGTGGGGCATTGACCCTTCACGCGCATGCGGTCTTTGCGTTAGCCTAGCCGGCCATCGTCCTTTGGAGATGCTTTGCCATGCCGAAAGCCCATAAAAAGCTCGCAGTCCCGACTTCTAAACGCGTCATTCGCGATCTCCGTGAGCTCGCGAAGCGGACGTCGACGGAGCGCGGCGCGCAGCGTGTCGCATGGGGACCGGTGTGGCGCGAGGCGCGCGCGTGGTTTACCGAGACGGTGACCCGTGACCTCGGTCTGCCCGTCGTCGTCGATCCGGCGGGCAACGCATGGGTCACGCTCCCCGGTGAGTCGAAGGACAGCGTCGTCTTCGGAAGTCACCTCGACTCGGTGCCCGGTGGCGGTTGGCTCGACGGCGTGCTCGGCGTCACCGCCGGCATCGAAGCGCTGCGTCGACACAAGGCCGCAGGGACGCCCCCGGTGACCCTCCACCTCGTGGACTGGGCGGATGAAGAAGGCGCCCGCTACGGACGCAGCCTGACGGGTTCCGCGGCCTCGGCCGGCACGCTCGATGCGCCGAAAGAGCTCGCTCACCTGGTGGATCGCAATGGAGTGAAGTTGCCCGACGCACTTCGCGAAAACGGCATCGAACTTTCGCGCATGCACGAGGCTCACGGTTACTTTAACGAGCTACGCGCGAAGGCCTACCTCGAGCTCCACATCGAGCAGGGGCCCGTGCTCGAGGCGATGAAGAAGCCTGTCGGAGTCGTCCTCGGCACGATGGGGGTCGAGCGGCACATGGTGCGCTTCAAGGGGCAGGCCGTGCATGCTGGGGCGACGCCAATCCCGCTGCGTCAGGATGCGTTTCTCGCGGCGGCTGAGTTTGCGCTTGCGTGCCGCGACATCGGCCTCGCGTTCTCCGGTCGAACGCCGAAGACTCGCGTCGTGGCGACGTGCGGCGTCGTGAAGGTCGAGCCTGGCTTCGTGACGGCGGTGTCCGGATTGACCGATATTTCCCTCGATTTACGTGCGCTCGACGCGAAGGTTCTCGGCAAGATGCAGCAGGCATCCGAGAAGGCGTCACGCGCGGCGGCGAAGAGAAACCGCTGCACGGTCGAGTGGACGCCGCTGCTCTCGATCGAGCCGCGTCCGTTTGACCCAACGCTGCTCGCCTTCTGCTCGGAGGCGGTAAAAGAGTTCGCCGGCTCCGCGCCCGAGTTGCCGTCAGGTCCGCTCCACGACGCCGCTGAAATGGCCGGGATCCTCCCGACGGTGATGGTGTTCGCGCAGTCGTCGCCGGGCATCTCCCACACGCGCCTCGAGGACACGCCGATTGTGCACCTCGACAAATCGATCCGCGCGTTTCTTCGCCTCGTGGAACGGACCGTCCTGCACGTCGCGGCGGGTGGGTTCTAGAAGCGATGCGCGCGGGCGTTTAGCGAGTCACGTGGCGCGTCGGCCGAGAGTAGGGGCGAATCTCTAAGTTCACTCGCCTCAGCCGCCGTTAGCGGTGAAGTGAAATGTTCCCGCGGCGTAGCTGTATCCGTCCAGGTTTTCAGGGAACTCTATCAACGTATTGGTGTTGTAATAACCAAATTGGTTGTTGTTGATGGACTGAATAAAAGGCGAACCACCCAAAGTCGCGCCGACTCCGGTGTCGGTATTCCCGTTCAACTGCTGGCTGTTGAAGCCCACCGCGTTGACCATGTAGGTCGTTCCGGGATTAAGCGTCACAGGAGCAATGGATTGAAACAGATCCGTGGCGTCCAGCTGCACGTAGTTCACACCAGCCTCGAACTTCACGAGGGTTCCAGCTACGGGCAGCTTCGTTCCGACATCGAAGATCACGACCGATAGGGGAGACACGAGTGAAGCCCCGCCATTGTTGTTAAAGACGCCCATGTAGTCCACGGCGATGGGCTGGCTCACGGTGAAGACCATTCCCAGGTTCCCGCCCCAGGCCTGAGAGCCGCTGTTCGCGACACCGATGAAGGCGATCCCGGCGCCCGATGCGCCGCCCGCGCCGCCCGCGCCGCCCGCGCCA
>CANMZR010000419.1 GCA_947502375.1 Polyangiaceae bacterium | reverse complement strand
CGGCGCCAGTCCCGTGGCACCGCGAGTGGCGCCGACCGCTCAGGTCCCGTGGGCGGGCTCGCGGACCGTCGTCGACGAAGAGAATGATGAGCCGTTGCAAGCACCGATGACACCGCGAAGCGAGCGGATGAGCGCGCCGCCGCGACCGCCAGCTCCCCCCTTCGCGGCGCCCCCGGGGATCCCCGGAGCCGGTACCGGCCACAAACGGAGTCCGCCCTCTCTGGCGCCCGCAACCCCGGTGGCTGAGTTGACGCCAGACGTGATCGCGCGGTCGAGCGCGATTGAAAGTGTTTCTGACCCGGCGCTGCCCACGGCGGCAATGTCTGAAGCGGCGCTGCCCGAGAATCTGCTGCCTGAGGCGGCGCTGCCCGCGGAGTTGCCGCGCTCCAGAAAGCCCGAAGGGGCCAGCGGAACCTCTTCCAAACGGGGTTCGCTGTTCCCGTGGATGCTTGCTCTTGGAGTCGTGTGGGGCATCGCCGGCGCACTCTACTTTTTGAAATTTGGTGCCCCCGTTTGGGCCCGCTCGATTCAAGCGCGAGTTGAAAGCGCCACTGGGCGAAAGCCGCGCGTCGCGACCGTTCTCAAAGCCCCTGCGCCGACGGCCGCGTCTGTGACACCCACGCTGCCCACGAGCTCCACGGCCCTCGTAAGTGCCGAGCCTGCGTCGAGTGCCAGTGCCGAGCCTGCGTCGAGTGCCAGTGCCGAGCCTGCGTCGAGTGCCAGTGCCGAGCCTGCGTCGAGTGCCAGTGCCGAGCCTGCGTCGAGTGCCAGTGCCGCCGTTCCGGCAGTCATCGATGTGACGACCCGCAAGCCGCAGAGCTTTGAGGCTTACGTCACCGTGACGTCGAGCATCGATGCTGCGGTTTACGTGCATGGGGCGTTGGTCGGTCGCACCAACCAGCGCACGATCGCGCGCTGTGGCTTCCGCAACCTGCGTCTCGGGGTGGACCCAGGCCCATTCTGGGTCAGCTCACTTAAGGTCGCCCTCGTGCCTTGTGGCGGTGCGTTCGAGCTCGCCATCGAGCCCACCCCAGCGCTTATCGACGCGGAGAAACGCCGTCCACACTGACGTCGGGCAGCGTTGGGGCTCGCACTTCAAGGGACTGCCCGCACCGTGAATGCCCTGAGACGGAGTGAACGAGCGCGCCTTCGGCTCCCCCTATTCTGGCGTCGTCGAGGCGTCCGCGCGGCTCGAGCCGTCCGTGTGCCCCTTCGCAGCAACCGATCATCGCTTGACGTTAGAAGGCTCCTGGTTCCAAACTCTCGCGGCCACGAGGGGAAATTCGACGATGCCGGTTTTTATACGCCTGATTCGATTCACGGAAGCCGGCCTCGATGCGGTGGGACAGAGCGCATTCGAGGTCATGAAGAAGACGCTTGGGGCGATACAGGCGGTCGATGCCAAGGTGGTTGGGGCCTTCGTTACGCTCGGAACTTACGACGTCGTGTCGCTGCTCGAGGCCAAAGACGAGGCCCATGTGTCCCGCGTGGACCACGCGCTCGGGGCGCTCGGGTATTACATCATCGTCGAGCAGGCTGGTGCCGTCCCGCTGAACGAATTTGTGGAGCTTTCGAAGGCGGCACCGGTCTTTGTGACCGCGTGGCTTCAAGGTCGGCGCGCGCTGCAAGTCGACCGCAAACCGAAGCAAGCCACGACGGGTGAGGGTCGAGCCGCGAGTCCGCGTACCACCCGCGCAAAGGGGGTTGACGAGCGCAAGACGAAACGCGCCGTCGGCAAAGGCGTCTTCGTGGCATGGCTCGGCTCGGAGGGTCCTTTTACCATCACGGATTACACGGTCGCTCCTGCCGACAGTGCCGTCTTGTTCTCATTCTTTTTGCCCTTGTCCTCGGTCGCTGCGGCGGAACTCTTGAAAGTCGAGCGGAAGGGTGAGGTAAAGGGTGTGATTTTTGGGGTGGTCGAGGAGAAGTCGCGCACTCCCGTCCCTGCGACTTTGTGCCGTATGGACCCCGCGGCGGATGGCTCCCACCAGGTGGTCTTGAAGGCCGTCCTTCCGAAGGCCAGTTTTGAGCGCATCCAGAAGCGCGCACTGGCTGTTCGCCCGACGTAACTTCAGCCCAGTGTAACTTTGCCCGAAAGCCCAGTTTCTCGCCCGAGCCCGCCGTCACGCCACGTGGCCGACCGGCCGCCGTTACTGGGCGATGACGCAGGCGCCTTTTGTGCACACTCCGCTGGGCCCCGTACAGCGCAGATCACTCCCGCACATGAAGCTGCACGCATCCCCTAGCTGGGATGGCAGCTTTGTACAAACGCCACCCATCGGACCGAACTCACAGTAGGCGCCTGCTGCGCAGCCCACAGGAGACGTGCACGGCTTGCCGATGGGCAGCGGAAGCGCGCACATATTCGAGAGCTGGTCGCAAAAAAGGCCGTCCTGGCACAATGAATCGTTCAGATCGCAGGTGGCACCGGCGGCCCCCTTCGCCCGGCAAAGCGGTGGCTGCTGCATGAAATCGCACACCGCTCCGAGCGCACATGCTTGCTCATCGCCTTTGCATGCCTCGCCCACTTCGCCGAAAGTGCACACCCCATCTTGAAGCTGAGAATGATCGCAGCCGAAGGGGGCGGCGCACGGCTTCGGGGAGTCTGGCGCGCAAGCTTCGCCGTTCCCAGGTGCGACAATGCACGAGCCTTTGCTGCACGTTGCCGACCCTGCGCACAGAAACATGGGGCAGGGCTCTCCAACCTTGGGTAGCGTCGCACACGTTGGACCGGCCTTCATGAAGTCGCAGGTGGCACCGGCGGCGCAATCATCGAATTGCATGCACGCGTCGCCCGGCTGCGCTTTCGCCGCGCACTTTTTCAAGCCGGGCGTTGGCATACAGTAACCTTCCGCGCCGCAGCCAACCGGATCGCAGCCTTGGCCTTCAGCGATGGCGGTGGCACACTGCCCGGCGATGCAACCAAGGCCGGTTGCACACCCGGATTCCATTGTACAGGCCGCCCCTTTGAGTTGCGGCTCCGAGCATAGCCCTTCCACACAGACCAGCCCCGCCTTGCAGGCGAGGTCGCTTCCACACATGCCCTGTTTGGGTTGCAGCGGTCGGCACTTGCCCGCGTCGCACACGAGGCCGACTACACAATGAGACGAGAAACAGGGTTCGCCGTCCTTGGGTAACGGTTCGCACAGGCCGGTCATGCCGGTGCACGCCCCTTGACCTTTGGCGCAGGGCAGGTTCCCTCCGAACATTGAGCACTTGGCGCCGAGCGTCGCGAGATCCTGCATGTAGTTGCCGCAGGCAGCAGGCTTGTTGCGCTCGGTCGGAAGAACACAGGTTTTGAGGGTGGTTGCGGCCGTATCGATGCAGGCTTGGGCACTGGCCGCGTCGAACGCGATTTCTCCGAGCGAAATCGCACCGATAAGAGCAATGAGCGAACCTTGGCAGCCCGCCGCGAGTTTCTCCGCGCACGTTGTCATCCCTTGGGCCGGCGGGCAGTTGCAATTCTCGATGGCACCACACGTGGCCTGGGCATACGCGCCGCAGAACGTTCCCGCGGTCAGCCCGTCGCCCGCCCCGCTGCCACCCGCGCCGCCGCTGCCACCCGCGCCACCGCTGCCACCCGCGCCGCTCGGTGTTTCGATATCCGAGGAGCACGCAACAAACGCTCCCGCAAGCAGCGCTGCGGCGAGAAGTGGCGCGAAGGTGACGAGCGTCCTTTGGAAAAACATGGCGGATACATATCACGAAAAGTCGTCGTACTCGCAGCGCTCGGTCCCTCTCTTTGACGCTCTGGTGTTGCTCGGGCGTCACGCGCAGGCATCGGTACTGGCCCTGGGGTCACCGACACCCACAGATTTTGTCAGTGAATTTCCTGAAGATAGGACAGGAGCGTGGCAGCAGAAGCCCGGCAACACGGCGCCGACGTCCACCTCGTCGTCGAGCCCTGCGCGCGCGGTCACCCATTCGGCCACACGATTCCGTAAATGCTTTAAATCAATTATCCAGCGTCTCGCAACGAGTGGCGATCGCGCATCCTGTAGGCCGATACAGCGAGCGGTACCCGATTTCCGTTTTCCGAAAGTGGGGCGACTCTCCCCATTCGGCGACGACCCAAGGAGCCTGTCGCTCACCGCTGGAATTGGACCTCATGCACTCAATCAACTTGGACTCACGGCCGCTCGGAGGGCATCGCCCGCCGCCCGCAGGAGTTCCATCCGTGGGACGCGCTCGCCTGCAAAGTAGTGGAGGCCTGCGCGCGCGAGTGCACGCGATTCGGTCACACACCGTTCGAGCCACGGACGTCCGGCTCCGTACACGAATGGTAGGGCCAGCCGCCGCGCCGCGAGATCGACGCCCACTCGGGAG
>CANMZR010000418.1 GCA_947502375.1 Polyangiaceae bacterium | reverse complement strand
CACCTCGACCATCGGTTGGTCCTCACATACGATCTCGCCTTCGCTGACGAGCCACTGAACCACTTCGCCTTCGGTGACACCTTCGCCGATGTCGGGGAGCTTGAATTCGAAGCGGCTCATCAGTACCTCGCCGTCTCGAGCAACGCCGGGACGATCCGGTGCGACAACGGCAGGTATTCGTTTTCGAGCGTGTACGGAAACGGCGTATCGAATCCGCAGACGCGCTTCGGCGGCGCCTCGAGATAGAGGAACGCCTTCTCGTTGATGAGCGCGACGATTTCGCCGCCGAGGCCGCAGGTCTTGGGAGCCTCGTGCACGACGACGACACGGCCGGTCTTCTTGACGGACGCAACCACGGTGTCGATGTCGAGTGGCCACAACGTGCGAAGATCGATGATCTCGACGTTCACGCCTTCGGCCTGAACCTTGTTGGCCGCGTCGAGCGATTCGTAGAGCATCGCGCCCCACGTCACGAGGGTGACGTGTTCACCCTGACGGGCGACGTTCGCTTTGCCGATCGGGACCGTGTAATCGCCTTCGGGGACTTCACCTTTGGCAGCGCGGTAGATGCGCTTTGGCTCGAAAAACATCACCGGATCGGGGTCACGCAGCGCCGAAAGCAGCAACCCCTTCGCGTCGGCTGGAGTCGCAGGGCAGACCACCTTCAAGCCGGCGACGTGAATGAACTGCGCCTCGGGCGACTGCGAGTGATAGTGGCCACCGCGGATACCGCCGCCGACTGGCGTACGGATCACCATTGGGCACGGGAACTCGCCACCCGATCGGTAACGAAACTTCGCGAGCTCCGAAACGATTTGGTCGTATGCCGGGAAGATAAAATCGCTGAACTGAATTTCCGGTACCGGCTTCAGCCCGTAGAGCGCCATGCCGATCGCGGCACCGATGATGCCGCCTTCGGAGAGCGGCGTATCGATCACGCGGTCATCACCGAACTCATCGTAGAGGCCAGCGGTGACGCGAAACACGCCGCCGACCTTGCCGACATCTTCGCCGAGCACGACGATGCGATCGTCACGTTGCATCTCGAAACGGAGAGCATCGTTTATCGCCTGCACCATGTTCATCTGGGTCATGGTCAATGTCCTTTCGCGCGGGGGCCGGCGAGCAACTCGGCGCGTTGCTCCTGAAGGTGCCAAGGAAGCGTTGCGTACACGTCCTCGAAGAGTGTCTCAAGAGCCGGCGGAGCCGACTTCTCCGCCGCTTCGATGACCGGCCTGAGTTCGGCTGCGACCTGCTCCTCGAGTGACGTTTGGTCCTGCGTGGACCAGCTCCCGCGCTCTTCGAGAAAAAGCCGCAACCTTCGGATGGGGTCGAGCGCAGTCCACGAACCCATCTGTTCTTCGGGGCGATAACGCGAGGCATCGTCACTGGTCGAGTGGCCGCTCATGCGATACGTAAGCGCCTCAATAAGCGTGGGCCCGTCACCGCGGACCGCTCGAAGCACCGCTTCGCGGGTCGTCTTGACGACGGCAAAGACATCGTTGCCGTCGCAGCGGACCCCAGGGATCCCGTAAGCCACGCCCTTCGCAGCAAACGTCTCACTGGCGGTCTGGCGCTCGGTTGGGACGCTTATCGCCCACCCGTTGTTGCGACAAATGAACACGTTGGGAGTTTTGAAAACGCCGGCGAAATTCAGGCCGCTGTGGAATTCATTCGAACTCGTCGCACCGTCACCGAAGTACACCATCGCAACGAGTGGGTCCTTGCGGAGTCGCGCCGCCCAAGCGAATCCCACCGCCTGCGTAATCTGGGTCCCGATGGGCGAGCTGACGCTGCCAACCTGAGCCTGCCGATACGTCCAGTGGTCGGGCATCTGGCGGCCCTTGGCCGGATCGTTCGTGTTGCCGAAAAGGTTGTCGAAGTAACGTTGCAGCGGCATCCCACGATGGAGCGCTCCGCCGAACTCTCGGTAACACGGAAACATCCAGTCGATCGGACGCATGGCGTGCACGGAGCCGAGGACGGTCGCCTCTTCGCCCAACGAGCCGATGTGAAACCCGATGCGCCCCTGCCGCTGCAGCAGCACGGCGCGCTCGTCGATGATGCGAGTACGGACCATCGCACGGTAAAGGACGAGGGCTTCCTCATCCGTGACGCCAGCATCGTCGGTCAGGAGCTGACCTTCTGGCGAAAGCACGCGCACGACGTCGGCGGCCAACGCATCGTGTGGCTCACGGCGTAGGGCACCGTGCGCTGCCTGGTCGAGTGTCCCGTCGGTCATGAGGGGATGGACCCTAGTGCGAAGTCCACGTTTACCCAAGGGAGAATCGCGACCGTCGAAACCACCGAGGCGGCGCGCGCTCAGGATCGTTCAGGTGAGCCGGGTTTGGTCCGCAGCCCGCACGAAGCGCGGCGCCCTTGCCGTTCCCGGTCAAGCGCCCGAGCGACGAATACCGCCTTCAAGAAGGCTTGCTTCGACGCAGAAGGCTCGCGGCCGGTAGGAGCGTGGCGGCCGCCGCTATCGCAACGTCCGTTATGCGGGTTTTCGAGGGCTCGAGACCGAGCGTCGTGGCGACCCGCTCCGCCTCCCGCTGAGCGGTGGCAAGCCGCGCTTCGAGGGCCTCGGACACATCCACCGAAGGGTCTTCACCACGGAGCAGGCTCTTCAAGAACACCTCCCCGGCTTTGTAGCTCGAACGAACGAGCGGCCCACTCGCCACGTAAGCGAAACCGAGCTCGCGCCCAAGGCGTGCGTATTCTGTGAACTCTTCGGGCGTCACAAACCTTTGCACCTCAGCGTGGCGCGCGGTCGGCCGCAGATACTGCCCGATTGTCACGACGTCCACGCCCGCAGCCCGCAGATCACGCATGGTCTCGACGACTTGCTCAAGTGTCTCGCCAAGTCCGACCATGATCGAGCTCTTGGTCACGATTGCGGCGCGCTCTTTCGCATGGCGCAATACGGCGAGGGACTGGTCGTAGCCGCAACGTGCATCGCGAATGTCGCGGGTGAGATGCCGCACCACTTCGACGTTATGGGCGAAGACGTCGGGCGCCGCGTCGACAATCGTATCGACCGAGGTCAGATGACCTTGAAAATCGCCGACGAGGGTTTCGATGAGAATATCGGCCCGCAATTCACGCAGTCGACGCACCGTCGTGGCGACATGATCGGCGCCGCCATCGAGCAAATCATCGCGGTTGACCATCGTCATCACGACGTAAGAAAGCCCCATTCGAGCGATGGCGCGCGCCACGTGTTCAGGTTCCCGAACATCAACGGCGCCCCTTGGGTTTCCGGTGGTCACCGCGCAAAATCGACAACCGCGCGTGCACGTATCTCCGAGCAGCATGACCGTCGCCGTACCCTCGCGCCAGCATTCCCCGACGTTCGGACAGCGAGCTTCTTCGCACACGGTATAGAGGTCGTTCTCGCGCAGCGTCTGCTTCAGCTCGTGGTACCGCTCGCCGCCAGGCGCACGAACTTTCAGCCAAGCCGGCTTGGGTGCGAAGCGTTCCATGGGGAAGGTCTAGCACTTCAGAGGGGCGAATTCACGGGCCACCACGCGGGCTCATTCGGCAGCCGCGCGAGTTGGCTAAGCGCCGCCCGCCGACGCCGTCACCGTCGCCGTCGAGACGGTGACGGAACTGGCGCCGATGCCACCGGCACCACCACTGCCAACTGCGCTGCCATTCGTCGAGGTCGTTGGCGCGCTGACCCCGCCTTGGCCACCAGCCCCGCCTTGGCTGCCGGCCCCTCCACTGCCTACGGCAGGAGAGGCCCTCTCGGCGAGTGGTGCGTAGTGTGGACAAGCCACGAGCGCCAAGGCCATCCCGGCGAGAATCACAGACACGAGCGAAAGCCTAGCCAAAGATCGCGATTTTGAAGGCGTCATTCGAACACCATCGACATTCCAATTCCCGCGCTGCGAAAACCGAACCACGGCGAAAAGTGGGCCGATGTGGACGTCTCCGATGATGTCGCGAGCCCGATGATTCCGGTACCAAGTGCGACCCCGGCGCCGATGCCGAGCCCAATCGCGAGCGCAAAATCCCGCTGGAGACGCGCGTTGGCGATGGTCGCTGAAAACCCGTCGTCGCCGTCACACGACGTCGCATCGCAATGACGTCGGACGCTCGCCTGCGCGACCGATTGGTCATACGCAAACACGCCTGCCGCAGCCCCCATGGCGACCCCGAGTCCGCCGCTGAGCCAAGGCCAAAACGACGAATGATTCCTAGCGAGCACCGGGACCTCCACGCTCAGGCTCTGTCCGTTTTTCATCTCAACCGTCCTCGACCAAGCCGCGCGACCCTCGGCGAAAGCACGAAGGACGTGGCTTCCAGCATCGACCGGCGACGCGCGGCCCCAGGT
>CANMZR010000417.1 GCA_947502375.1 Polyangiaceae bacterium | reverse complement strand
CACGGCAAAGCGGTAACGATGGGCATCGACGAGCGTGAGCCCATCGACTTGTGCTTCTTCGATGTTGCCGACGTTCGTCCACGGGCCAGCCGAGACGAACCCACCGCCGTCCACGGCGTCGCGCACGACGGAAACTTCGTAAGCATCCGCACCCGCAACCGGAGACCACGTCGCATAAAGGCTGGTTTTTGTCTGGATGACGTCCACGTCTGACACGCTGTTGCCGTTCGGCGGATCGGTATCGAGAACGGTCGGTGGCGCGGCCAACGGGGCTTGCCGAAAGCCGTAAAGGTAGCCGTCCGCTGCCGAGGCGATGAGGTCATCCGAGCCGTCACCGTCCGTATCACCGAAAGCGACAGCTCCGACCGGCGCGCCTATTTGGTGCGCGAATCGTAAGCCGCCGGTGCACGCTTCAACGCCGTAGAGCCAGCCGTCTTCCGAGCCGATGACGGCGACGGGTACCCCGTCACCTCCAAGGTTCTCGTGGATCGCAGGCGAGCCGAGTTGCCCCATCTTCGCCTTTGCCCCAATCGCGGACGCGCTATTTGCGAACACCACACCGCCAGCGAGGATCGTATCCACCCGTGCCCCGGCGGACGCTCCACCAGCGACCACCCGTGAAAGCTGAGCTGGCTTCGCCCAGGAACCACCGAGCAACGTGCCGGCTTGCCCGCAGCGCGTCATCGCCCCGTACGTAAGGGGCCGGTCTTCGCTCGTCCCCTGCCAGAGATAGCTCGTCAGCGCGTGGTTGATCGTCGCGGCCGGCGTGTAGCCCGCGTACAGCGTGACTTCGTCGGCACCCGCATTGTCGACGTCGAAGAGGATCGGCGAGTAGTAGTCCCCACCGAGCGCGCTTTGCTGCAGGACGAGCCCATTCTTGCCATTGAGCACGATGGTTTTGCTGTCAGCCTCGAGCACAAAGTCGGGCGTGCCATCCGCGTTCCAGTCTCCAAGCGCACCGCCGGGCGGCTGCCGATTCCCGGGTCCAATCGGTACCGCGTCCCACAGGACCACGCCGGTTTGGCCCGAGTAAGCCGTCACTCGGTGAAGCGTGTTGGTGAGCTCCCCGTGTTCCACAATCACGTCCGGAACGGCGTCTGCATCGAGCTTGCCGACCACCATGTCCGCCAAGACCACGCCGAGCGTCTCGGTGGACCAAAGGGCCGTCCCGTCACCTCGTAGCGCCAGCACCTTGTCGTTTGCGCCGGTTTTTCGCTCGATAGCAAAGATCCCCGGCTTCGCAGGCGAGGCCTTTACGTCGAGCCCGACGGCGAGCTGAGCGAAGCGAGTCGCCTCCCGGGTCCACACCACACTCGGTGGCTCGGCAAAGCTCGCGGTCCGCGCATCGAGGCGCTGCAGCGCGCCGCGGCTGTTGACGAGCAAGAGCCCCGGCACCGCATCGCCGAGATCACCGAGGACGGGGTAATTGTACAACAGTCGAAACTGCGCACTCGAAAAGTAATTACCGAAGCGCGCACCGTAACTCGTGTTGCCGCTGGCCGCGCCCAAGGCCCCGTCGAGCACGTGCACATTGCCATCGGACTGCGCCACGGCAACGGTCGCCTTACCGGCGTTCATCGCCGGCCACGCCGCGAGCAACTTGGAAGCGCCCGGTGCGACATAGCTTCCCGTGACGACGCCACTGGCACCCGAGTCGCGGACGAACTCGAGCGCACCGGTGGTTCCATTCAGCGTGCCCACTTCGGCTACGCCGTCCCCGTCGTGGTCGAGCAGGAGCAGCCGCTGTGGAATCGACCCGCCCTTACCGGCGTTCACGTCGATCATCCCGAAGGCCTTGTGATTCGCCAGGGTCCAACGCGCCTGAAGTGGACCGTTCGGACCTTTGCCGAGCTGCCACGCTGACAGTGCACCATCGGCCGCGGTGAGCAACGCGTTCGCTTTACCGGCGAGGAGCGGCGCGATGCCGGAAGGCTCGACTCCTTTGACGGCTGCGCGCTCGGCGCCGGTCGCAGCGTCGTAGACGTACGTGGTCCACTCCGACGGGGAACTCTTGCCGCCGAGGGTGAACTCGGGCTTGCCATCTCCATCCAGATCACCAATGAAATGATTAGGGATCCTGACCGCACCGTCTTCAATTCCTACAAGCGTTTCCCACACGACCTTGAGCGTGGGGCTCGGAACGTCGAGGTACTTCACGAGGAATGCACGGCGCCCGTTGTTCTGCGGACCGCTTGCGTCATTCAAGACGCACAAGAGCTCCTCGAGCTTGTCCCCGTCCACGTCAACCGGCTCGCACTGACTCGCCTGAACCGCCACCCCAAACGTCGGCATCGCGGCAACCACAGCGCCGGTTGCGCCATCGAGAAGCTCGAGGTGATCACCGGTGCCAAAAACGAAGTCGGTCTTGGTCGACAGGCGCATGCGCGCAAGGGTCGCCGCCTGCGAGCCGCCGCAAAATTGTACGGACGGCGCCCACATCTTTTTTGGGTTCGCAACGGTCGCGCCGGCACCGGAAAAGCGATAGGCCACCGCACTCTTCCCGCTGTTCAAGGCGCAGCAGCCACACTCATGGAGGACGAGGTCATCTCGTCCGTCGCCCGAAAGGTCCCCGATACGAACGGCGGCGAGCG
The DNA here is from genome assembly GCA_947502375.1 of Polyangiaceae bacterium. Classification (GTDB taxonomy): domain Bacteria; phylum Myxococcota_A; class Polyangia; order Polyangiales; family Polyangiaceae; genus SYFR01. Next base: position 1,755 of record CANMZR010000417.1, on the reverse strand, counting down.
TTCCCATCTCACCGGGAGTCTCCGCCCAGAGCGTCACCCCGTCGCTCAAGCGCACGATGAAGGCTTGCGTGCTCGTGTACGCGACAAGCTCCGAGATGCCATCACCGTCGACATCAGCGAGGCCGCCGATCCGCGCCGCCGCGCCACCGCTGAGACCGGCATTCAGCCACAAGGTGTCACCCGTGACAGCGGACTTTGCCGCGAGCCCCTCGGCCCCCCCGAGAATCACTTCGGTCGTACCGTCCTTGTTCAAGTCGACCAAGAGCACACCCTCCGGTTCGATCGAGCCACCGTGAAAGAACTTCCAAAATGGGGTGGGCGTGACGAGCGCGGCGCTTCCGTTCGCCCCAGCCGTCCGACGTGCGTCGTGACGAGCCGAGGGCCAGTCCGCCGCCGCAGGGGGAGCAAAAACCGCCAACGCGGCGAAAGCCATCAGGACGACGAGGTGAAGACGAAGTGGGGTTCGCTTGGGCATAGATGACTCATTCGGAGCCTTAAAAAAGGCGTTGACGTTTCGTTCGGGTGGGCTTGGGTCAGATGCCGAGGAAGCAAGAAACATTCGCCGGGGCATCGTGGACCACTTGAAAAGAATCAAGGATAGCCATTCAGCACCGCGGCCCCAGGACGGCCTCACCCGCGGCCCGCGGCTCGACGTGCTTTGCAAGGCATGCCCTTGCAAGAGATATCCTTGCAAGAAATACCCTTTGGCAGTGGACCGATGCGGTCCCGGTTGGCACCGGGCGTTCACATCTCAGCGTCGCGCCACCGGGTATTCCCCCTGGCGTTTTCAGGGGTCGGGTGTGCTGACCATGAACGTGTTCACAGTTTTGCAGAAGCTGCACGTGGCCCCGAAGAGCAGGTCCAGCTTCTTGTCTCTGTTCACGTCACCCACCCCGCGGAGCGAAAAATCCTGTTTAGGCTGAAAGCCCTCTTTATTTGTGGGGAAAGGAGCAGGGATGCACTTATCAAAAGCCAAGGATTCGGACGAAACCGAGCCGCTGTGGGTCACCAGAAACGAAGCCTCCGCGGGTGGTGAAGGTGTACCCTCGGGGCTGTTTGCAAGCACGACCACTTCGGATTTTCCGTCCCCATCGATGTCGGAAACGGTCCAGAAGCCCACTTTGTAATTCGCCAGCAACCCAAGGGCGATGGTGTTTCGCGTGACGGGCCCATTCGCCTTTGGCTTGGCGATGGTCCAAGTGTCCGCCAACGGAGTGTCACCCAACGAAGTGTCAGCCGAATGAATGACAAGCTCAGGGACTCCATCACCATCCATATCGCCCGCTTGAACGTCAGCGTCCGGGTTGATCCCCGTGTAGCAGTCGCCCGCGCCAGGAAAGCCTCCCTTGCCGTCGCCTGGCCGAAGCCAGTAACACTTACTGGTTTTAATCAGCAGGTCGTTAAAGCCGTCTTCGTTCACGTCGGCCACGACAACCTGACCCTGGTTCTTCTGGTCGATCCAAGAATCAATCCATACTCGACGCGAGGTTTGTCGCAGAATCGTTAAGCCGACCGCGTCCGGAGAAGGCACCACGAGGTCCAATAGGGCTCCCTGGTTCTGGGTCAGCTTTGCCGCAACTACCTGGCCGCTCGGACGAGTTGTATGCCGCGGGGCGGCCTGGACGACGTTGGCGTAGCTCTCTGCGCCCCAATAAACTTGAGTGTTTTGGGAATATTGATTGGAGATCGCAGCGTCGCCAAAGCGGTCTCCATCCAAATCCGTGAGCGTCCCGGCAAGGCCCTCTTGAAACTCCG
>CANMZR010000416.1 GCA_947502375.1 Polyangiaceae bacterium | reverse complement strand
CTCGGTGGACGAGTTTGCTGCGGCAAGGCGAGCCTTTTCCCTGACAGCTCAGCCCTGGACGAGCTTGCGGATCGAATCGGCGACGTCGGTGGCGTTCGAGCCGATGACGAGGCGTAGAATCAAGATCAAGAGCAGCGCGACCACGAAGAAGCCGAGTGCGATGGCAAGAAACGGGAGCTCTCGGCGCACGGCCCCACCGCCACCGTCACGTCGTTCGGCATTGGGCGCGAGCTGGTCGTTGCCGCCGACGCTGAGCGCCACGTAATTCCCTACGCCCTCGAGCACGGCAGCGAGCCCTTCCTGCTGCCCAAGACGGAATTTCCCCTGAAACCCAAGGGCTAGGCAGACGAAGTAAACCTGAGTGACGTGGTCTCGGCCACGCTGTGAATAGAGCTTGTCGAGGCGCTCGAAGAAGCCATCGCCTGCGGTGTTCTCCTGAAAGAACTGAAGCTGCAGGGGATTGTTGAGCCACTGGGTCCGCCCCGGCCAGTTCGAGTGATAAATCACTTCGTCGGCGAAGGCCGCCAGCGCGTACTTCAGCTCCGACATATCCTGTTCAGGGATCCCGGTGTCGCGGCCGTTGGACATCATCGTCTCAAAAAGGCCGAGCACCCGTCGCTGAAGAACGTCGGGTCCAGGCAGATCCTGCGAGTTCCGTAACTGCAGGATCAACGACAAGACGTCCGAACAGACCCAATACGTCGATTGTGCAAGCGTGCTCATGGCCGGGCGTATGGTGCCAGACCTCGAGCCGGAACTCCAAGAATGGAGCCATTCGTCGTTCTCGCGCCCAGCCGCAGACGCGCCTTGAGCCTCCTTTCGCGGTGACGGTGACGAGGAGTCTCTGCTTTCAATTTGGCCACCTACATTATCCTACAGCATGATGCGATCCATGTGGCTCTGGATCCTGAGCGCGCTCTTTTTGTTGTTGGTCTGGGGAGTTTGGTTTGTCTTGGCTCCGATGCCAGGGACGCCGGAACCCGAGATCTTCCCGACCTGGCTTGCGATCACCATCACTGCCGTGGTGGTGTTGGCGCTCGTTGGGTTGACCTTCTATCGCCGCTTGCGCGCCCGACGGGCTGCGCGGGCCCTCGAGAAGGCCATCGCTCAGCAGGCGCAGGAGCAAGTGCTTGCCGCGGCTCCCGAGAATCGCGCGGAGGTTCAGGAACTTCAGCGCCGAATGAACGAAGGCATTCGCGCCTTGAAGGCGAGTCAGCTCGGAGAGAGCGGCGACGCACTCTATTCGCTGCCCTGGTATGCCATCGTTGGCCCGCCGGGGGCCGGGAAGACGACGGCCCTGCGTTACTCGGGACTCTCATTCCCGTATCTGGATCCCGACGGTGCCGCGGTGCGTGGCGTCGGCGGAACGCGCAACTGCGATTGGTGGTTTACCAACGAGGCGATCATCCTCGATACCGCAGGTCGCTATACAACCCAGAGCGAGGATCGCGACGAGTGGCTCGCGTTCCTCGATATGCTGAAGACCTTCCGCGCGCACAAGCCTTTGAATGGCGTGATCGTGGCCGTGAGCGTGAGTGAACTCATCGACGCGAGCGAGACCGAGATACAGCAGACAGCCGAGCGCGTGCGCGATCGCATCGATGAGATGCAGGCTCGGCTCCACATGGTGCTGCCGGTCTACGTGCTGTTCACAAAGTGCGATTTGGTCGCCGGTTTCAGCGAATTCTTTGGCGATCTGAAACGCAGCGACCGTGGACAGATGTGGGGTGCCACGCTCGAGCTCGGCCGCGACAAGACCAAGGTAGGTGAGATCTTCGACCAGGAGTTCGACACGCTCGTTACCCACCTTCACAAGCGCACCATCCAGCGCATTGGCATCACGCGGGGAACGCGCGCAGAAAAGGAGCGGGTCTATCAGTTCCCGCTCGAGTTCGCGGCCATCAAGCGCAACCTGAGTCAATTCATGGAAGGCGCGTTCCGGCCGCATCCGGTCGTCGCCAGTTCCCAGAAGAAAAAAACGGCCCCGCCCGCACTGCCGATTCTGCGAGGCTTTTACTTCACGAGCGGCACGCAGGACGGCAAGCCGCTCGACCGCGTGGTCGGCGCGATGGGTCGCGCATTCGGCTTGAAAGTCGTCGACAAGGACGAGCCGAAGGCAGTGGAATCGAAGAGCTTCTTCTTGAAGGACGTCTTCGAACGAGTGATCTTTCCGGATCAAGGTGTCGCGGCTCGTACCGAGGCCGAGGTCAAGCGCCTTCGGTGGCAGCGCATTCTGGTCGCCGCGGTGGCCGTAGCTTTCGCGAGTGTGCTTCTTTTTCCGGCGATATCTTCGTTCATGAGTAACCGTGATCTCGTCAGTGAGACGCAGCGCATCAGTGATGAAGCTGGGGCAATCGACTGGCGAGAGGGTGAGGCGCTGCCGAAGATCGAGCAGCTCGATGCCCTGCGTGCTCACCTCGAGAAACTCGACCAGTGGCGGGACGAGGGCGCCCCGATCGCGATGCGCTGGGGCATGTACCAAGGCGATAAACTCTTCGAGCCGGCGGTGGAGCAGTACATTGCAGCGCTCAACAAAGGCTTCATCCAGCCCGTCAAGCAGCAGCTCGAAACGGAGCTCAAGCGTTCGAGCGGTGCCAATTACCTCGAGGAATACGAGGCGCTGAAGACCTACCTGCTGCTCGGCAAAGACGCGATCTATCAGGCACGGCTCATCGAGCACGAGCGCTGGCAGGTGGCACGGTTGACGCGCGAATGGGCGGTGGCGCTCCAAGACCAGGCGGGCGTGGTCAGCGAGGCTGACCTTCGCGACAAGGTCATCGGTCACGTCGGTTATTACGTGAGCCTTCGGAAGCGCTCCGTCGGTGACAAGCCCGTCCCCGGGGAAGAGCTGAATCCCCAGGCGATCGCCTTTGCGCGCGATGCACTCACGCGCGTTGGCGAAGCGGATCGCTACTACAAGCAGTTCGTCGATGCGCTCGCCGGTGAACACATCGATCCGAGGGGTTCCGATGCCCCGGAGAACATGAAGTACCCGCCGATCACCCTCAGCTCGATGTTTTCCGATCGGGAGCAGTCCCTGACGGTGTTGTCGAGCGGCAAGAAAAAGCGCGAGGGCAAGTACCAGGAGATCCGTGGACCCTATACGTATGCCGGTCACGAAGCGGTCATAGCTTCGCTCAAAGACGGTTTCAAAATCCTGGAACGCGAGCAGTGGGTGGTGCCGCTGACGGACGAAGAAAAGCGTCAGCCCGACCGCATCAAAAAGGCGCTCGATCGCGTTCGTCAGGATTACGACAACCAATACGTGACCGAGTGGACCGACTTTTTCCGCGATATCGACGTGAAGGTTCCGGTCAACAACGTCGAGGCGATCGACGAGTTCAAGGTGCTAGCGACCCAGGACTGGCCGTACGCGCGGCTCTTGAAATCGCTGCGTGACAACACGCAGTTTCAGAAGGTGGCCGATGAACAAGCGGACGCCAAGGACAACGATCCGAAGGGTGGCGTCATCGACCAACTCCGGCAGCGCGCACGTCGTAAGATCGATTCGAAGCTGCGGACCCCTGGGGCGAGCCAACTCTTGTCTGGGGGCAGCTCCGCCGACGCCGTTCGCGCCGATCCCGTGCCAAAAGCATTCGAGAGAATGGTTGACTTCGGCTATCCGAAGCCGCCGAAGGAAGGCGAGCCGCCACCGCCGAGCGGGCTTGGTGGTTACATCGGGGAACTCGAAGAGCTTGCCACGGAGATGCAGGTTCTTGAAGAGGGGCCGCCGAACGGCGACACCAAGAAGGTGACACAGCTCTTCGAGAAAGCCGTCGCCGACGCCGAGAAACGGCTCCTCTCGCTCGACAGCACGGGTCAACGACTGATGCGCGACTTGCTCCTGAATCCGCTTCGCCAGTCCTACAAGGCGATGTTGAAGAGTGCGGGCGGTGCGGCCAGCGGCCTCTGGGAGGTCTCGGTATGGCCTTCTTACAAGGACACCATTCAAGGTCGCTATCCGTTCAATAGTGCGGCGCGGCGTGACGCCTCCTTCGACGACTTCGTGGCATTCTATAAGCCGAAAGAGGGCATTCTTTGGAGCTTCTACGATGGCTACTTGAAGGACTTTCATCAAAAGGTCGGGCACAAGTTCCTGCCAGCGACGCATCTTCAGGGCGGTCAGCCTGCGAAACGCTACACACCGTTCAACTCGAACCTTTACAACTGCCTCGAACGGGCTGACGAAATCACCGATGCCCTGTTTCATGGGCAAGGTGACCCCAAGTTGGCGTTCAACGTCAGCATGACCACCGTCAGTCCCATCGTCAGCGAGATCGCCTTCGAGCTCGATGGGATGCAGCGCGTCTATAAAAACGAGAAGGAGTACTGGAAGGCCTTCGAGT
>CANMZR010000415.1 GCA_947502375.1 Polyangiaceae bacterium | reverse complement strand
TGCACTCTTGATTCGCTCGGGGCTCATGTACATCGGCGTGCCGAGGATCGCGCCGGTCTGGGTCATCGTCTGACCCGGCTCCTCGAGCTGTTTGGCGATGCCGAAGTCGAGCACCTTGGCGCACAGTTCGTCTTGACCGTCGGTAAGGAAGATGTTTTCGGGCTTGATGTCACGGTGGACGATGCCGAGCTGGTGCGCCTTTTCCAGGGCCTTGCCGACGTGCGTCACCACCGTGGCGATCTCGTCGATCGGCATGGGCCCGCGGCGCAAACGTGCACCGAGCGTCTCGCCCTCGAGCAGCTCCATCACGATGTACGGCGTGTCATCGGCCATCACGCCGTGGTCATGCACCTGAACCACATGCGGGCTCTTGATCCGCGCCGCCGCTTTGGCTTCGCGCTCGAAGCGCGCGACCAGAGCGGGCTTGTCACGCAAGCGAACAGGCGAGATGAACTTCACCGCCACGCTGGCGTCGAGCCCGAGGTGGGTGGCGACCCACACGCTGCCCATCGCCCCCTCGCCCAGCAACCGCTCGAGCCGCAGGTTCGGCGTGACCATGGTGCCAGCCGCCGCGCTCCAGGAATGCAGCTCGGACATGCGGGCATGCTACCGCGTAACGGCGACGAGCGCGCGGGCGACCGTCATCCGTGCGCCGACAGCACGACTACGACGCGACGGCTTCGCGCCAAGAGCACCATCGACACACCTGGCACCGCTGCCCCTTTAGCTCGACCTGTCGTTCACAGCATGAGCCGTTCCCCGCATGTGCCGCGCTCACCCCGCCTCCGATAACTCACAAAACATAGCGATTTGCATCGCGCAAGCATCACGCCGCCCTTGACTCGTCAGACCCACCCGTTCGCTCAGGAGGCTCGAAAGCCACCAGGCTCATTCGTTCACGGCACGTGACGGATTGCCACTCGCGTAGGTGTGGTAGATCCCAGTGAGGAGAGTGCATGACAAGTCCCCGAAATCTTGAGGTTGCCCACCCATGGCTCATCCTGTTCGTGCTGGGCGCCGCCAGCTGCATCCCCGCGCTCACCCTGAAGGAAGACGCCAAGGGCAGCGGTGGCAACGGCGGAAGCGGCGGCAACGGTGGCACGGCGAGCGCATCCTCTGGGATGCAGCCTCTCGTCTGCAATAAAACGTACACGACCGTACCCAAAGGCGATTGTGACCTGCTCCAGCAGGATTGCCCAGTCGGCATGGCGTGCGAGTTCGTTTTGGCGGGTAACAGTATAGTTTCCAATTGCTTCAAAGACCTTGGCGGCTTGAGGGGAATGGGCGAGCCTTGCACGTCGATCTCCGACTCAGAGTGCAAGGGAGGCATGCAATGCGTTGAAAACGTATGCTCCCCGGTCTGTTGCCCTGGGAGCCACGAGTCCTGCGGCGGCGGCCTCTGTGACAGACTTGTTACCCTTGGTTCTAACCCGGAAATTTATGCGGTTTTTTGTAGCTACGACAAGGCAAATTGCGAGCTTTTCGCTGGTAATTGCAAAGTCGGCACCGAGTGTCACTTGTTTCAGAACAGCACCTGCCTCGCGAAGTGCGAAGAGCCTTCGGGGTCGCATGTCGGGGAAGGCCAAGCATGCCTCTATCGCAACGACTGCGGGGAATCGCAGTACTGCACCGCGCAACACCCGGACAAGGGGGTCTGCCTCTTCCATTGCGACACAACGAAGCTCAACGAAGTCCCTGGAAAAGGCGGCTGTCCAGTCACCCATGCCTGCCAGCCCATCAGCGGAACGTGCATGAACCTCGGCCTCTGTCTGCCCAAGTCCACATGATCTCAGTACGGGATACTGTGTTGAAAGGCTCTGTTGCCGTTTTCTTCAAGGTGCGGATCTTGCCCTCACGCGGACACTCAGAGCACCCCCACGCGGACCCGCAAATCGCCGGCATGCGGACATTCAGGTCGCCAGCACGCGGATACCTAGATCACCAGCATGTGGACAGGGTAAAAAGTTCGCCGTGGGTGACTTCAACGCGGATGGCAAGCCCGACCTTGTCGTCACGAATCTCAACGCCAAGACCGTGAGCATTCTCCTAAACGAGTGCAAGTAACGACGGCGACCCGGCAGCGGCAAGGAAGAACGAATTGGTAAAATGCTGCATTTGGCGGAAACTGAGCTTCCACGTACGTGGGCACAGAGGATAAGCATGTCGTGGTTGGGTCGGCCATGCCGCCGCTCGGTGTTGCGTTCCGTCATTCCAAATGATGCGCATCGTCCACGACGCTCGCCCCCAACGCTCGACCGCGACACAAACAACTCTACACCTGCGCACACCGCGCGCCTGTAAGCTCACGCTGCGCGTCATTCTGGTGAAAGACCGCATGCCTCTGCCACGCCGTCCCGGTAGCCTAGCCAGGCTTGAAGCGCCGACTCCATTGCATCGACGACCTTGGAGCGCGCCTCCGGTCGGATGTGGGTCAGGAGGATCCGCCACGCGGCGGCGCGGTGAGAGCCTTCGATGGAGCGGTGCGCCCGCGTTAGAAGAAGCCGGTCGAGCGGTAGCCCATAGTGCAGGACGAGGGGGTGCTCTTCGAGGGGCGGCGTGGGTCGGCGCTCGGCTGTTTCGTCCAGCTCGCCGCGTTCGTAGTGCGTGCCCTCGATGAACAGCGTGGTTACCGCGGCGGCCACTTCCCATCCTGCGGCTTGGGTGTGGTGGTCCACCGAGGCTCGATACGCGGCCGTTTTCGGTAACAGGCGGACCTCCTCGAAGCGGCCGAGGTCCATCCCGAGTCCGCGCGGATACTCCAGGAAAAGCTCGGGATGCGGACGTCCAGCGGCGAGGCGACCGGTTTCCTCCTCGTACATGTTCTCGAGCAACTCGCGCCGCACGGCTGGGATGGGGCACGCGACGTAAGCCCTGCCCACCAGCACGGGAAAGTCTCGGACGTAGCAAGCGTATTCTTGCTCGAGGTGGATGTGCAGCCGGTCCTTCGCCACCTGGCCGGCGTTGAAAAGTGGCCACGCCCAGTGGCGTTTTCGGTCCATCACAAGGAGCAGCGACTCGCGGAAATTTTCCTCCAACATGGGGATCCGAGAAAATGACCTGAGAGCCTTCGTTGGGCAACTTATGCGGGTGACGCGTGCTCATCGCCACGCTCTCGCGCTCTTCGTTCATCTTCGCGAACGGGGGCCACTGGGCGGCGTGAAGGCAAGAATTTGTAGCCGTCGTGCGGGCTCCACATTACGCACTGAAATGCTCTCGTTTGTCGGATCCAACGCCTGCAAGGTGCTCGCACTGTCCGCGCTTTTAGTGAGCGGCTGCACGAAGAAGCCGAAACCTCCGTCGTCCCTTCGTTGGGATGGCGGGCTCGCGTTCATCGAGAGCGCGGGCGATGAGGTGAGCTACCGTTCGCCGCTCAGTGTTGGGGTCGAGAAGACAGACTTCGTGGTTCGCTGGATGCCCAATTCGGACAGTGCGAAACTCCGCGTGGGTGGCAAAGAATTCTCCGGAGCGAGCCTCGCCGAAGCCCACGTGCCGCTCGGCGAAGGGATCGGCAAGCTCGGAGCGGCCTCGGCGTTCGACCCCTTGTTCACGCATGATTTCGGGCTCGAGGTCGAGGTCACCATCGATGGCGGTTCGGTACGGGGCAAGGTCCCGCGCCTCGCGGTTGCCCACGGACTTCGCGGGGCTCTTGAGATCTTGCAGTCGGGAACGGGCGTTGACCTCGGGGTGCCCTCTGGCGCCGGGTACGGGGTCATCGCTTACGGACCGGCAACGATGCACCTTTACGGCTCGCCCAAGACGCTGGGTGACGTGACGCGCGCGGCTTTCGAAACGCAGCTTCCGGCCCGCCCGTCGACCAAGGCGTGCGGCTCTTACACTGCGGCCGGTAAGACGGACGGAAAGACGACGTCCTTGCTGTTGGCTCCGATCGACTCGCAGGTCGTGGTCTACGAAGTGAAGACCGGCAAGCGGCTCGAAGCGAAGGTCTTTCCGGCGCAGGATGAATGCCCCAGCCTAACCGTGGCGGTGAAGGGGACGTACGCTGAGAGCTATCCGGACGCCCACGCAATCGAGGCGTGGGTCACGGGCTTCAGCGGGAAGTGAGTGTCCGTTTTCGAGTGGGACTCACGGCCCGTACTCAGCGAGGAACGCTGCGATGGCCGCGAGGCTCCCTGTATCGACGTCCCCTTGCGTTTGGCCGGCCTTTTTGCACCAGGTCTTCGTTGCGACGAGCGAGTGGTCGCCCTCTTCGACAAGGTGAAGTCGGCTCGGCGCGGTCATCTTCGCTCGCACCTCATCGAGCCTATCGAGCGGGCACAGCGGATCGCGCGTCCCCTGCAAGAACAGGATTGGCCGTGTCAGCGCCAACAAAACTTCGTCACGCAGCTTG
>CANMZR010000414.1 GCA_947502375.1 Polyangiaceae bacterium | reverse complement strand
CTTGTTAGCCTTCCCGTCGAAGCGCGAGACGTGGGGGATCGTCGTCAACGAAGCCATGTTGTTCGGGTTGCCCGTCGTCTGCTCCGATCAGGTGACGGCTCATCGCGATCTCGTCCTTCCCGGCATCACCGGCGACACGTATCCCTCGGGTGACGCGAGCGCACTGGCGGAGCTTTTGTCGCTGCGTCTCGGAGAGCCCGCCCGTCTGCGTCAAATGGGGGCCGAGGGTCGTCTGCGGATTCAATCGTGGAACTACGATGTGGCGACGGAAAACACGGTTTCGGCGATCCGCTACGCCGTGACCCGCAAAAACTCGCCGCGCCCGAGCGTGCACGAGACGGAATGAACCCGCCCGAGGAGGCACCATCGTCCTTCGGGCGGTACCTCGTGTGGACGCTGCCGGCGTTCAACGTACTCATCGCGATCGCTGCACAAATCCTCGTGCCGCGGATTTTACAGCTCGGTCTTTCCGAGCGGGATTACACGACCTACATCGCGCTGACGTCGGTCTCCGCGTACGTTGGTCTCGGCGAAGGCGGCGTGCTCGTTTCACTGCTGCGGGAACTTTCGGCACGGCACGGTGCCGGGGATCGCGCCGGATTTTTTCTCGAGGCTCGGCGCTCACGAAAGCTTTTCGTCATCGCGGCTCTCATCGGCGGCGTATTGGCCACGACGGCGCTCGCGACCCAGACGCATGCGCTTGGGGACCGGGGAGGCTGGTTTCTTGCGGGCGCTCTGGCACTCGTTCTCGCGGCGATGGCGGACGTCGCCTTCGGGAGTTTTCAGACGGCCATGCTCTACTCCACGGGGCGCTTTCTCGTGGGTCAACTCGCCGGGGCTGCGACCGTCGTCGTTCCAATGACCTCGCTCGTCGTGGCGCTCCTCGTCACAAAAAATCTGACCACGGCGATCTGGGCTCAGGCCTTTGCGTGGTTCGGGCTCTCCTGCGCTCGAGGCGTTCACGCCGCGTCCGTTTATCGGAGTGAGACGAAAGGCATCGAGCCCGTCGGCACCACGAGTCCGCTCGTTACGGTCGTCGGACCAGGAGCCCTACTCAAGTTATCCGAGGTGCTCCAGACCGCCTCCTACCCCCACCTGCTCTCCGTGTTGGCGCCGGCCTTCATTCCAGGGGCGATCCCGGCTCGAACGTACGCGAACGCGACGAAGCTCGTGACGCAACAGTTCGTCAATTTACTGCAAGTTCACGTTACGCGTGAGCTCGCTGGGGACGCGGAGGCGAGAGCGAGAGCCCGCACCAACTACGAGCTTGCGGCGACGTTCCTCACCTCCTCGCAGCTCTTGCAGCTCGCGGTTGCGGCGGCCCTCGCGAAGCCGGTGTTTCACGCCTGGCTCCCAAATCAAGAGCCCTATTTGGCCACCCTGCTCCCTGGCGTCTTGGCATGGCAGGCGTTGCTCGCGGCCTGTCTACCGGCCGACATTCTGTTCGTCGCCACGGGCCACATGCGCCTGCTCGGGATGATTCGGTTTGTGGCCACCGCCGTGGGCCTTGCCACGGTCGCCGTAACCTTGGGCGTGGCCGGACGGGCGGCGCTCGGCGTCGGCCTGTGCGTCTCGGCAATGCCGCTGTTTGGATTCGGATTGTGGGGCGAGTTGTCGCTGCTCCAGGAAGTCGCGCCACCGCGTTGGCAAACCATCCTTCGCTACAGCTTGGCGCTGGCGGCGGCCGTTTCCTGCACCACCTTCGGGAGCCACCCCTGGCTCGCCGCCGCGACGTGTGGAGGCGCGGCCCTCGTCGGGCTTCCTCGCTCGGCCAGGAAACTTTGGCGGCTCATCCGAAACTAAACCCAACCTGAAAGCCCGACCAGCCGCCCGGGCTCGCTCAGGGCGTTGCAACGCCTGTGCGGATCGGGAGGGCCGGGAGCGTGGGAAAGTTGACATCGACGTGCCAGAGGTTCTTTTCGTTCACGCAGGAAATCTGCGCCAATTGGGCTTCGGTAACGCCACGCACATCCACGAGCGCGTATCTTCCGACAACCTTCGCCGAATAGGACTGCACGACGAATCGCAATCGACTGCGGGCCGGAGCCATCATCGCCCAGGGAGCAATCTTCCTCCCAATCGCGTTCGAATAACGCTCCGCGCGCGCCTGAAGGTTCCCCTGTGCACGGTCCGACAGAAGTTCGTAGACCGCACGCGCGTCCGCCTCGCCACCATCGAGCGTCGCCAACCGCTCAATGAAATCTCGCACGGCGCCCTCGGGCGTCACGTTCCCCGGCTTCTGCCCACAGGCCGTCAAGAGGGCTGCCCCGACGAGAAGCAAAACAAGCCGCCGCATCGCCAAACGCTGGCGCAGCTGCAACGGGCGCGCAACTTCCTCGACGGTCAACCCACGAGACCGACGGCGTCCGCTATCTGGCGGGCGCGCTGCACATACGTGTGTTCGGCGAGCACAAGGTCGCGGCCAGCCCGCGCAATGCGGCGACGAAGCGTCTCGTCGGCGAACAGCCTCCGTACCGACGCGACCAGCTCGGTGTCATCCGCAGCGTACAGAGTGTGCTCCTCGTGGCGAAAAATATCGACCATCTCGGGACATGCCGTGTTGACGGTCGCCACGTCGAACAGAAAGTTTTCAAAAAAACGCATATTTGCGGCGGGGAAATTGGTGGGATCGATCAAGTTCACGCACACGGTGGCGCAACTCGATGCCGTCGCTAACTCCTGTCCGTGAAGCTCGCGACCTCGCCAATAGCTTGCGACTCGACCCGGCACTTTCGCATTTTTCCGCCACGGTGCGCCCCCCCAAACGGTGACGCGGAAACCAGCATCTTCGAGCGCCAGGATCGAGCGTTCGCGTTCGGCGCGGTGGCTACCCACGAAGAGCACCTCCGATTTCCATTGAGTTTGGGTGGCTTTGTCGAGAACAGCGGGGTTGTGAAGGTAGGGATCGGCTGCGAGCGGGACCCACGCCGTTCGACGCGCACCGAGGCGTTCAAGGGGACCTCGGGAGTTCCGCCCGTAAGAGGCCACCAGATCGTAAAGCGGCAGGCACTCAAGCTCGTCACGACCCAAGTTCAACAGGGTATCCGGCCAGACCAGGACGAGCTTTGTATCGGGCATTGCCGCCAGCAGTTGACTGAGCGCCCCGACGCGCGTGCTCGCGTGACCGACGACCAAAACGAGGTCGGGCTTTTCGCGGAGCGCTTTTAACAAGAACTCACGGTTGGCCTTACGAACCCAAGCCTCAACCGGGACGTAATCGTTGAAGCGCGCACCGAGCGGACCTAACCGGGTATTTGCGCGCACGGCCGCGTCGAGGTCGAAGCTCGACGCCTGCCAACCCAGCTCCTCGAACGCATGGGCGTAAGTGGCCGGCAAATGATGCGGAAGCCCGGTTCCAACGCAGAGGAGGCGACGCGCCATGGCTGTCAGTCTATCATTGTGCCGTGACGGATTTCCGGTTTCGATTCTACGAGCGCTACATCACGACAGCCTCCGGCCCGGTCGGTGAGCACACCGCTGACGGATTGAAGGCCTACTGGGCGTGGAGCCGCCTCAAGATTCTTCCGCTCCTCAAGGGCGTCGACAAACGCATGCCGGTGCTCGAGCTCGGCTGCGGCGCCGGAAACATCCTCTCGCTGCTCAAGACCGAAGGCTACGACCACGCTTCCGGCGTCGACATCTCAGGCGAGATGGTCAAGCTCGCCCATGCGCGTGGCCTCGACGTCGTCGAAGGCGATGCCCTCGCGGTGCTCGAAGGGGCGGGCGAAAAGTACGGGGCCATTCTCGCCTTCGACATGATCGAGCACTTCACGAAAGACGAGCTCTTGCGACTCTTGGCCGCGATCTACGAGCGCCTCTTGCCGGGCGGCGTCTTCGTGATGCAGACCCCCAACGGACAAGGTCTTTTCCCAAACCAGGTGATCTACGGAGACCTCACGCACGTGACGATCTTCACGCCCGATTCTCTGGGGCAGGTCCTGCGGCTCACGGGCTTCGAGGACATCCTCGTCACCGAAGCCGGCCCCGCGATGAAGTCGCTTATCGGCGTAGCCAGGCTCGGCCTTTGGAATGTGATCAAGGTCGGCGCGAAGGCCGCGCGCATGATCGAGACTGGCAAGAGTCAGGCGGTTTGGACGGAAAACATGCTCGGCCGTTGCCGCCGCCCGGGCAGACTACCCGACTTCGCCATGCCGTCCCCTGCGACGCCGCGCGTCGAGCTCAGCGCACCGAGCGCGGCGTCGCCGTTGCGGTCACAAGAGAGTCGCCCGCGGGTGATGATCATCGGTCAAGCCATCTTCGACATGATGATGGACTCGTATCGTCGCGCGCTCGAGCCGCACTACGAGGTGCTCGTCGTCGATCCTTACTCGATTCTCGCCGACCTCGAGAAGCGCTTATTCG
>CANMZR010000413.1 GCA_947502375.1 Polyangiaceae bacterium | reverse complement strand
CACCGTGGTGGGCGAACGTCGCACCGCGCTCTTCGATGACGTCGCGGTCGTGGAAAAGCTTCGCGTGTTCGACGTCGGAGCGCACCTGCGACGCGCCGAACGAACGCCAACCGAGCTCCTCGAGGCTGCCCCGAACACGCGGTTCGGTTCCAGAGGCCGGTCGGTCGAACCACTGCAAGCGGAGCTTGCCCACTTCATCGCGGCCGTGCTCGAAGGCTCGAAGCCGCGAACCGGCATCGACGAGGGGCTCAAGGTCGTCCGGGTTCTCGAGGCGGGGCAGCGCTCACTCGAAGCGGGCGGCCGAGCGGTGCCGGTCGAACCCGCGTGACCGACGCGGCGCTTACATTCCGGTGAGAATGAGGTAGCTCTGGCCCGCCGGGATGAGCTCGAGTTGATTCTCCTCGACGGTGCTCTTCCACTTCTCGCCGTCCTTCGTGGCGATACGATAGCTGCCGCTGTACGTGTAATCGACAAGGACCCGATCGCACGACAGCTTCGGATCCACACACGCTTTGTGCTCGAAGGTCACGCGTCGGTAGCGGATCTCGTAACGGATGTTGTTGGCCGTCTCGAACTTGTGGATGAGGTAGTCACGAAGGCCGGGATAGTCGATGTCATCGCTCGCGTCGGCGTTCGGCCCTTCCTCGTAGTAGCTGGGCGCGGCGAGTCCCAGCAACGTCGGGACATCCTTGCGCTCGACGGCCTTGCGATAGGCTTCGCAGAACGAAATGACTTGCCGTTGCGGGGGCGTGTCCTCCACGTCGGTGTTCGGAATGTAATGCGTGACGCAGCCCCCGAAGAAGCACGTGCTACCGGCAACGAGAGCGGTCGCGAGCAAGACTCGGCTCCGAGTCGCGAGTGGGGCAAAGTACGGGAACTTCATCGAACGACAACCCGAATAGCCGAGACGCCATTCCCTGAGAACCGCAAAAATGCCGTCGCGTGTTATCCGACCCGTCGGAGGCTCGCAGGGTTCGCGTACGCGAGGGGTGGCGAGGCGGCCGAAGATTTCGCCAAAGCGCGCTCGAATGCTCCACTTTCCTTGGCGCTTGCAAGGGCTCGTAGCGCCGTTCCGTACCCTCGCAGCACCAGCGGCCGCGCGGAAAAGCGGTTCCAATAACCGTACGAACCGAGGTCCGGGGCGATGTCGATGAAGGTGACGTGGGGATAGCGACTCTGAAGAATGTCGATGCCGCCACGCTCTTTGTCGGTCAACAAGGTACTCAGCGATTGCCGCAGCACCCGATGGAACCCGCGTTGGGCAAGGGAACGCGGCGAGCCGCGGTCACGCTGAGGGCGATACACGTTGGACAAGATAACGACGTTCGCCCCGGCTTCGACCGCGATATCCGCAGAAAGCGTGCCGGCGACTTCTCCGTCCACGTAATACCGACCGTCGATTTCGATGGGTCGAAACAGCCCCGGCACACAGCAACTCGCGGCGACCGCAGCGCTCACCGGGACATGTTCGTTCTTCCCGGGCCCGAAGATGGTGCGCTCGCCCGAATCGATGTCGACGGCCGCGACATACAGCGGCTTCGGCAGCTGCCGAAAATCATCGATCGGCAAGTGATGGTGCAAATAGCTCTCCAATTTGCGGATCGAAAACAGCCCCGAAGCGAGCAGCCCCGGATCGAAAAGCTCTGCCGCCGTCGGCGCGCCGAGGAACGTCGCCATGTGAAGCCGCGGGCCGTGATGCCGGCGGCGCCACGGCAGTCGGTAGCCATCGATGAGCACGTCGAGCGGGATATCTTGGCCGTACATGGCGCCCACGAGCGCGCCCGCACTCGTGCCGACGAAAAGCTCGGGAACGAGGCCGAGTTCCTCACACGCTTTGAGGACACCGAGGTGCGCAAGCCCCCGCGCCGCACCTCCGGAAGCTACGAATGCGATTTTCACGGGAGACATTCGGTAAATTTAGCGTTTTTGACGAGGCCTGTCGAACTCTTCGCAAGTGCTCGGGCCGTTTCGAGTGCGCGCCCTTTCGCTCGCGACCACCTGCGGCTCGCTACAGCGGGATGTCTTCGGCGATCCGGTAAACGAGGTAGTGCTGGCCATCCTGTCTCAGCCAAAACGTCAGCGTGTCGCCAAAAGCTCGCCGGGATGCGGTCGCCTCTCCAAGCACGTGCACGCGCGCGATGACGTCGGTTGGACCGAGTGCTTCACCTGCGGAGGCCACGGTGAACTCGACGGGCAGCGCGGCGGCGTCCTTGGCGTCGAAGAACTCGACCTCCGAGCTGCGAAAGAGCGTGGCCGGCTCGATGTTCTCGTAGGCGCGTGTTTGGAATCGTTGTTGCCACGAGTACCCGAGATGGTGAACGCGCAGAAGGGCGCCTGCGCGGGTTTGACTGACCGTGGCCGTGGGCGCCGCGAGTGCATTCAATGCGATCGGGTCCTCGTTCCTGACGGCTTCGAAGAACGCGCGAACCGTAACGAGTGCCCCTTCGGAACCGAGTGGCGTCCGTAAGGTAACGATCCCGGCGTCGGCGTTGCAGCCATCCTGGACGGCCGGCGGTGAACTCGTGGGATTGACCGAGCTGCCGTCGGGCCGTCGCGGTGTGTCGGGCAAGTGGCTGCTGGAGTTGAACCGGACTCCGGACGCGGGCGCGCAGGCCATGAGCAGTCCGAGCGCTTGGATGAGCCACGCGAGGTGGGCGCGCGGCACGGCGCGTTCACAGGGGCGGAGAGGCTTCGAGCGGTGCATCGGTACGGGAAAGGAACAGCATCGCTCCGTCGGCGAGCGGGGTCCACCCTTGCGGGATCGCGTCGCCTTCGAAGTTGGAAGCGACCACCGAAAGCTGACAGGCTTCGAGGTCAGGTAAGCGCACTTTGCCCGGATCATCGCTGACAAACAGCGCTTCGAGGCCGCGCCTCCCGGAGAACACACGGTACGCCATCGGTGAGCCGAAGCGTCCGGCGACGATGCCGTCGGCCGTGGCCACCATCACGTTGATCGGGCTCTCGGGCAGCCCCGCCTCGGCGAGGAGACGCCGGACGAGCGCGCGCATGGCCGAGAGAGCCGTGAAGATATCACGCGGTTTGACACTCGGTTCCTCGAGCTTGCCCGCGTCGTGAAGGAACGACAGAAACAAGTGAAACAAAAACTCGCCGTCGGTATCGCCGCGCAGACTCCGGCGCAAAAATTCCGGCAAAGAATCGAGCATGTGAGGGCGCAGCTCACCGAAGCCGACGAGCGAGCCGGTCTCCGCGAAAAGGAATTGCTGATACCGAAAGGGCTGCGTGTTGTCACTCGAGCGGGCGCCGATGGTCGCTCGACGGACGTGCCCAAGGAGCAGATCGCTCACCACGTCACCGAGCATGTCTCCGAGGCCGAGCACCTTGCGATCTTCGACCGGGCGCCGCCGCAACAAGAGCTCCCCGCTTTGTTGAAAACCGATCCCCCAGGCCCACGGTTCCCCGTGCGGATTCGTCGAGCCGAGCGCTGCCCCCTCGTGGAGCACAAACCGCCGCGTGAGGTCGGGGCGATTGGCGAGAATTCCTACGAGGCGCGCCATGTTTTTGGAAGTCCCTTCAAATGTTCGCTTTTTTTCGTCGTTCTGCAAGCCCCAATCACGGCGACAGGCGGTTCATCAAGCGCGGGAATGGAATCGTCTCGCGAACATGGTTCAAGCCGCACATCCACGCGACCATGCGCTCGAGACCGAGGCCGAAGCCGCCATGTGGAAAGCCGCCGAACTTACGGATATCGCGGTACCATTCGAAAGCTGCCATCGGCAGCCCATGCTTTTGGATGGCTGCATCGAGCACCTCGAGGCTCTCTTCACGCTGACCACCGCCGATGAGCTCACCGAAGCCCTCGGGGGCGATGACGTCCACTCCGAGGGCCAGGCGCGCGTCGTTCGGATCGCGCTTCAAGTAAAAGGCTTTCACAGCTTCGGGCCACCGATGGACCATCACGGGGCGGTCGAAGCGTTTGGCGAGCAACGTCTCGTCCTCGGCCCCGAAATCGCTGCCCCATTCGAGAGGCGGCGCTTCGGTCGGCGTCTCGAGTTTCGCCCGTTCTTCGGCCACGATAGCGACCGCTTCGGAGTAGGTGAGCCGCGGAAAAGGCTTCTGAACTTTTTCGAGCGCGGTCACGTCACGCTCGAGTTCGGCGAGCTCGGGGCGACGCTTCTCGAGCACGCGCAGAACGATGTGGTCGATGAAGTCCTCGGCCAGGTCCATCACGCCCTCGAGGTCCATGAACGCGACCTCGGGCTCGACCATCCAGAACTCCGACAAGTGCCGCCGGGTCTTGCTTTTCTCGGCGCGAAAAGTCGGTCCGAAGCAGTAAACCTTACCGAAAGCCGCTGCAGCCGCTTCCATATAAAGCTGCCCGGATTGCGTCAGATACGCCGGTTGTCCGTGGTAGTCCG
>CANMZR010000412.1 GCA_947502375.1 Polyangiaceae bacterium | reverse complement strand
GGGGTGATCTCGCACCAGACGGCGCTCTCGCTGCACGGCCTCTCCGACGTGCTGCCGGCGCAGGTCCACCTGACCCTCCCGGGGGCGTGGCGCAAGCGCCGCTTCCGCGTGCCGCCCGATGTGGTGCTGCACCACGCCGACGTAGCGCCTGAGGACCGCGCTTGGTTCTCCGCGGTCCCGATCACGAATCCGCGCCGCACACTCAACGCCTGCGCGCGCGAGGGACTCTCGCCCGAGCTGCTCCGACAAGCCGCACAGCAAGCCCTTCGCCGTGGCCTCGTCACGAAGGCCGAACTCGACGACGTCGAAGTGGCGCTCAAGCCGTTCGGAGGGCTCGCCGCATGACGCTCCGCACGTACTCGTCCCCCGAGGCCTTCAAGCAGGCCCTCGAACAGCGCCTGCGCACCTCCGCGAAGTCCGGCGCCGAGTTCGCGCGCAGGCGGTAGCTGCTCGTGTTCGAACGTTTCCTCGCACGCGTCGTCGCCGTGCTCGGAGATGCCGCAACGCTGAAGGGCGGACTCGTCCTCGAACTGCGCATCGAGCGTGCTCGCACCACGAAGGACGTCGACCTCCGCATGGTCGGCTCGCCCGACGACATCCTCGCGAGGCTGCAGGAGGCGGGGCGTCGCGACCTCGGCGACTTCCTCACGTTCGAGGTCGGCCCCGACGAGGACCACCCGGAGATCCAGAACGACGGCATGCAGTACGACGGGCTTCGCTTCCGCGCCGAGTGCAAGCTCGCGGGGAAAGTCTACGGCCAGCCCTTCGGGGTCGACGTCGCGTTCGGCGATCCGATCCTCGGCGAAGCCGACATCGTGGTCGCCGATGACGTCCTTGCTTTCGCCGGCATCGCACCGCCGATGTTGCGCCTCTACCCGATCGAGACGCACCTCGCCGAGAAGCTGCACGCGTACACGATGCCGCGGTCGCGCCCGAACTCTCGAGTGAAAGACCTCCCCGACATCGCCCTGCTCGCGACTGCTCAACCCATCGACGCGAAGCGTCTGCGAGCGGCGCTGGAGCAGACGTTCACGTTCCGCAAGACACACGCGCTACCCGCGAACGTGCCCGCGCCGCTCGGCGCTTGGACGACGCCCTACGCAGCGATGGCCCGCGAAGACCAGTTGGCGTGGCTCACTCTCGACGAGGTGACCAAGGCGGCCCAGACCTTCCTCGATCCCGTCCTCGCCGGAGAGCTCGATGCAACGTGGGAGCCCGAGAGCTGGTCCTGGCGGTCGCGCTGAAGTCGAACGGGACGCAGTTGGATCCGTTGAATCTGTCCACGACCTGCGAGGGCACCTCGTCGTGGCACGGGGGCATCAGTGAGCCGCCGCCAGAGAGAGCGGAGAGCAGTCCCACAACCGAAAGCTGTCCCGGAACATCGCCCCAGCGGCTGCGCGGGTTTCGCGATGCAGAGAACGGACGGGACAGACGCGCGACGGAGATAGCGACCCGTCAGTGCCCCGCACAGAGCGGTAGCGCGCCGCTCCCCATGCGGAGCCACCGGAATCATTGAACATTTCAGCGTAGCCGGGGGGGGCAGAGGGTCTTGGTGGGCAGTATCTGGTGCCCACCAAACCGCGGCATTGAGCGCATCGTCTGAAAGGTGGGCGTAACGCTCGCATCGTCGCGCACCACATGCCAGCTCCGTATGTCGACGCGGAAGGTAACGCGACGGTCCCTCCTCTCACCGCGTTCATCTTCGAGAAGTTCGAGAGCGATGACCATGTCTTCTCGAGCTTCTGCTCCGGGGGTCACAACGGGATGTACTGCGGGGACATCGCCGTGCAGCACGAGAAGGAAGCTGAGCTTGCGGAGAGGTTCCGAACCCATGCACTTCGTCGAGTCCGCGAGTGGGCCGATCAGGAGGTGCGCTGGGGCCGAGGAAGCGCGCAGCGTTGGCGCGAGCACGACGAAGAACGCTTCGATGAGTAGCCGAGGAATGTGGCCATGAGCGCCATCGCACGACTCGATGCGGCCCCCCTGGAGGCGTTGTGCATGACGCTTGCTGACACGTCGGAGGGGCTCACCGGAGGTGAGATCGGAACTCTTCTGACGGAGTGCAGCCTTGATGATCCCGGTGGCGGTATCACCAAGTGGAGGCGCATGCTCGAACCCCACAACGTCCAGCAGAGGAAAGACGGCCACGCGCTCACCTACGACGTGGAGGTCCGCAAGCTCGAGGGCGTGGACGTGCGCATCACCTCACGCGAGAAGACCGTGGCCGACTGCTTCAAGTACCGGAACAAGATCGGTCTCGATGTCGCTCTCGAGGCTCTCCGCGAGTACCTGCGATCTCGGAAGCGTTCGATTGACCAACTCAACAAAGCGGCGGAGGCTTGCCGCGTCGCACGGGTGATGCGCCCGTACCTCGAAGCCCTCGCATGAAGGCGCCCCCAACCAACGTCGCCCACTCCGTTCGCACGCGCCTCCTCACGTTCGCGAAGGCCGAGGGCGAAGAGTTCAACTACGTCCTGATTCGGTACGCGCTCGAGCGGTTCTTGGTGCGGCTCTCAACATCAGCCCATCGAGACACGTTCATCCTGAAGGGCGCCATGCTCTTCTGAACGTGGTCCCCACAAACGCACCGGCCCACAAAAGATCTCGACCTGCTCGGGCGCGGTTCCCCAGAGCCCGCGGTGCTCGCGCAAATGGCAAATCACCCGCCGCACCAGCAGGTTCAGGCTCCGGATCACTGGGCTCAACCTCTCTTCCCGCGTGCCCACGCCTTCGGTCGAGCCGCGTACCCGCCTCCCGGAGCTGTTTTTACAGCTTCGAAGGACCTATGGCCTCCCGTGGCCTCGAAGGTTGCGGTCGTTTGGGCTTGGGTGGCGTGCGACCACCGGGCCCATGCTCAGGGCCATCGCCCTCGGGCAACCGGCGACGACGCTCTCCGATGGTGAGGCGCAGCGCGCAAAGCAGGGCGTGGCAATTGACGAGACTTTTTCCTTCACGCAGACTCATCGCCGTAAGCCGTGTTTCCGTTTCACGAAATTCGACGCTGCTCGGCTTCGTCGCGCTCCTCGGGCTCGGCACCGCTGGCAACGACGACCACACCAACCCGACCCTCGACACCCACGGCGAGTCCTTGCGGGCGGACGTTGAAGACCACGCGATCGATGTCTGGGGCTTTGTGGAAGCCAGAAGGTTCGTGCTGCTTTGAAAAAATCAATCGCTCCGTTTTGGCTCGGCGTGCAAGCGCTGGCGCTCTCAGCCTGTGGAGCTACGAGCGGTGAGGGGGAGCTTGGCTACGATCTTTTCCGTTACGCTTGCGTCGAGCGAAGTGACGCGGCGTGCGACGAGTTGGGGGCCGGCGTGAAGCCCGTGGTGCTCGAGGCGGTGCCCGTGCTCGTGAAGGGTGGCGTATTTCGACTGGTCACCGAAGACCCACGGAACACAGCCGTCTCGCCGACGGGTCGCATCGCGCCCATCGAAGGCGAGCTCGGCACGTTTCGCGCAGAAATTCCTGGCTACGCCGCAATATTCTCAATAGATAAAAACAATAACCTGGTTGATTTTTTTCATTTGACCGTCGTCGAACCGGCGGCAGCGCTGCTCCTTTTTCGCCAAGGTCCGTCGGTGTGGGTGAAGCCAGGTGGAACCCTGACCGTGCCGGTCGGTAGCTCCGCCGAACTCCGGGTCGTGCCCATCGACGCGAAAGGAAATATGCTCGCTGGCTCGCTCGCTGTCGTCTGGACGTCCATGCCCCCCGAACTCCTTGGGGCGATTGCAACGAAAGACGGAAACGTCCTCCTCATCGCGCCCACCGAACCGCTCGTTGGCGAGCTCCTGGTGAGTGTCGCGGGCGGGCTCAAAGCCCAGGTGAACTTCATCGCATCGCAAGGTGGCATGCGATGAGGGCAGGGCCATTCGTCTCGCTGTTGCCGCTTCTCTTTGGGCTCGCCGCCACCGGGTGCGAGGGGCGGCTCAAGGCGCTTCAAGTGCATCCGTTGACCGTGCCACCGGTCGGTGGCTCAGCGAGTGATGCCGGGATTTTCATCGCGGAAGGTACGGCGATGGCGGTGCGCATCGTCGCGTACACCAGCCTTCCGGGCGACTCTGGAGAGACGTGCACGACGGTCGAGGATGACGACGGCCTGCGCGTGACCACGTGTCAAGCGAACGACCCCTCATCGGTTTCTCCCGCGAGTATTCGCGCCGAGCTGGATGGGTTCGCCGCCTCCATCGAGCGGGTGGACGACGGCGTCTTTGTGATCCTCGGTCTCGCGCATGGTCTTTCGAGGCTCACGGTCAGCAGCACCGAGGCGTTGGGCCAACTCGCAGTCCCCATGCAAGTGGACCCACAGTAGCTGTCGCCGCTTCGGTGAGCTTGCGCAGGCTTTCGAGGCCCTCGCCAAATCGGGGACGTCGAGTTACCCATCG
>CANMZR010000411.1 GCA_947502375.1 Polyangiaceae bacterium | reverse complement strand
GTGGCGAGGTCGGGCTTGCCATCCGCGTTGAAGTCACTCACTGCCATGCCGGCAGGCCCTATACCGGTGGCGTAATCAATTTTTGCGGCGAAGGTTCCGTTGCCGTTACCGAGCAGCACGCTCACGCTGCTCTCGAGGAAGTTCGCGACAACGAGGTCGGGCTTGCCATCCGCGTTGAAGTCACCCACTGCGACGCTGTAAGGCTCCTTGCCGGTGGCGTAGTTCATTTTTGCGGCGAAGGTGGCGAAGGTCCCGCTCGGGCAGGCCGCGCATGCGCTGGCGACACACACTTGACCTATGTCACATACGTTGCCACAGGCGCCGCAGTTCGCTGCGTCCGACGCGAACACCACGTCAACGCAACCGGGGTCCGCGCCGCCGTGGCCACCCGCGCCATCCGCGCCACCGCTGCCCTTGGCGTCTTCCTTTAGAATGGGCGCTGGCACGCAACTGGCGATGCTCAGCAGAATCAGGGCGACCCATTGGAGGCCAACTTCAAGATTCCGGGGATTCGTCATGCACCCTCCTCACTGGGGTCTACCATATCTACGCGAGTGGCGATCCATTACGCATCGTGAACGCATGAACCTGGTGACTTTCGAGCCTCCGCGCGCGAACGGGTGGGCGCAACAAGTGATTTGAAACGTGCTGTTTGCGCGAGACAAATCGCTGGGTTCTGCGACCCATCAAAGATAGCGCGAGCGCGACTCACGCGGTAAACGGCTCACCGGAGTGCGAATTGTTTTGCACGCTCGCCGGTCAACGAAAGCTCCCCCTCAGTGTCAGCGTAGCAGGCAGCGAGGTTCGGGTCGTCGAGATAGAGCGCGAGGAGAAGGAAAGCTGCTCCCGACGCGCCGATGGCGCCACCCCAATCGCGCCGACCTCGCACCAGGTTGCCCTGCTGAATGCGGGGCCATAGGTCTTTCGAAGCTGTAAAAAAACGGCTCCGGGAGGCAAATACGCGGCTCGGCCGAAGGCGTGGGCACGCGGAGAGAGAGGTTGAGCCCAGTGATCCGGAGCCTGAACCCGTGGGTGCGACGGGTGATTTGCCGTTGGCGCGAGTGCGGGAGATAGCCGCTACAAACGCCCTGTTCCACGCCGCGAAGAGTTGACATCAGCTCCAGATTGCGGAGACCGCCTGACGAGGACACCCGTATCGCCGCCATGTGGACACCCGCGGAGCGTGGATTGCTCTGGGTGAAATGAGGCGTCGCAGGTTGTCGTTTCAGTCTTTGTTTTTTCTCTGCGATCATGGACTGGTATGCGCGACGGGTTCTGTCGTGGCGGCTGTCGAACACACTGGACTCCAGCTTCTGCGTGGACGCTCTCGAAGAGGCGCTCGACAAGTTCGGAAAGCCGGAGATTTTCAACACGGACCAGGGCGCGCAGTTCACGGCCGACGCTTTCACGAAGGTCCTCCGCGACCGGAACATCGCAATCAGCATGGACGGCAAGGGTCGTTACCTCGACAACGTCTTCGTCGAGCGTCTGTGGCGCTCGCTCAAGTACGAAGAGGTCTATCTGCATGCCTACGACAGCGTGACCGAGGCCCGCGCCGGCATCGGACGCTATCTACACTTCTACAACGAACTGCGCCCGCACCAGACGCTCGGCTACCAAACGCCCGACGCCTTCTTCCGTGGCGCGCGAAAGGCGGGATGATGTCGATCCACGCCATCCACAGGCTCGTCCCCAAGTGGCCAGTCTCCCGCTCGCGCTCCCCCTCCTGGCATGCTGCAGAGGTGTTCGCTGCGAGGGACAATAGTGACGGCTTGACGAAGAAAAGAGAGTATCAAAATTTAATTTTATATAGAATAGATACAAAAGCAAACGAAGACGCAGGCTCCACCTTAGCCACTGGCCTCAATGGTCCGAAGAGTAGGGTCTACTTCATTCCACCGACAAATGGATAAACGGCCTTTCGTTTGGTCCAGAGGTCATCTGTCTTCAAACCCGTCACGAGCGTATCAATCGCCGCCGATTGTGTCGCATCGGCTATGCCTGCTGCCACAATGAAAGACTTGGCCTCGCTGTTGCTAGCGCCAGGTGTTTGGCAGGTGGCGCCCGAGTACCCGACCGCACACGCACACGCGTCGGCTGCCGTGAACGTGCCGTTCTCGCAGGTGTACGCGACCGTGCCCGCGTAGTGCGCGGCGTCACACGCGAGCTCACCGTTGCCGTTCGCGGTCTGCGTTTTCGTCGACCCCGCGAGTACGAAGGCGCAATCCCCCGCGCCACCCGCGCCAGTCGAACCGGTCGTCGAGGTCGTCGTCGACGTTGGGCCGCCCGTGCTCGTCTTGGCGGTCGTCGACCCGTTGGCACCGGTTGCGCCTCCGGTGTCCACGCTATTGCAGGCGTAAGCTGCTTGCGCCCCCGGCGAAGAGAACGAGAAGGCTTGAATTGGAAATTACCCACCTATCGCTCGGTCAAGCAAAAGCGCGCCTTTCAGAGGTGGATTCTGACGTGGCTCATGATGGCGGTACGTCAGACGAGCTCACTCGGTCGCAGCGGAGTTGCCCTGCACTTCAATGCGTTCCGTTCTAGGAGAGCTTCGCTGGTGGCCCTTCGACGCAGCAGGGTGCGCGCTCTGAAGCGCATGCGCCGGCGTCAAGGTCAGCTCGGAGGCATGTTGCAGTGTTCCGCGTGGTAGCGTTGGCGCTATGGTCGTCGGCAGCCCCACTCGCCTCGCGCTCTGGGTACTCATCGTTCTAGGTGCTAGCGAGGCTTGCCTTGCCCCGACGCAGGTGACGCTCACGCTCGTAACGGATGTCCCCTGCGACGAGCTCGGCGGCGTTGCGATCACGGTCGGCATCCCCTCCGAACTCGAGACGCGCGACGCGAGCACCGAGGCGGTCACCTGCAAGGACGGCACGCTCGGGACGCTCGTGGTCGTGCCACATGGCGACCGATCCGCGGAGTTCGGCGTGAAGGTGGTCGCAAGTCGCAACGTCGGCCTCGACGCGTGCGGCCAAACGAGCGGCTACGGCAAAGACCTCAAGCCGGGCGCCGACCCCGCGAAGCCGGTGGGCTGCATCGTGGCGCGCCGCAGGCTCCGGTTCATCGAGCACCAGCCGCACACGCTTATGGTCGAGCTTCGCAGCGTTTGTTCAGGCAATCCGTGTGACCCGAACTCCACCTGCGTCGAAGGGGTCTGCACCGACGCAACGTGTCCCGAGGGCACGACTTGCGACGACGCGAGCCTCACTGAAACGGCGGCGCAAGCCTCGGACGGTGTGCTCTCGGTTGCGGCCGGATTCGACACCTTCAACGGCGCGGGCCACAGCTGCGCGGTCCTGAGAAACGGCACGGTTCGGTGCTGGGGCGACAATACGTACGGACAACTCGGCGTGCCGGCGTCCGGCATGGCCCAGTCGCTCGTGCCCTTCGATGTACCTAACTTGGTCGGGGCGACGCAGGTCGTCGCAGGCGCAGATTACTCGTGCGCCCTACTTAAAGACGGCACCGTGATGTGCTGGGGGAAACGCTTCAGCGACTCAATGGGCAAGCCCACTCTACTTCCCAAGCCTAAGGCGCCGGTGACACGCCTCTCGGCAGCGGCCACGGTCGTCTGCGGCGACGAAGGCGGAACCCAGTACCAATGCTGGGCAAAAGCCACTGTGGACCCCATAAGTCGCATGGGGCCGGCCTACGTGAGTTTCGGCACTGGGCGCGACGAGTGGTGCTTGATTCCCGGCAACTTGCCGAGTGCCACGAATGTGCCGCAATGCCAAAAAATCTTTCAGGATCCAGGGTCTCAACCTCCACCCATTGTTGCATTCAATTGGACCGGGGTTGCCACGAACATGCAGAACGCCGTGCCGCTTGCCATCGTAAGCTCGCGCAGCGGTGACTCGTCCGGTGTCGGAGATTTTCACCTCATTCGCTATGGCCACGCCGGTGGCAACTTCATCGTCGGCGTAGGTGCGAACAACCACGGGCAACTCGGGGCGATGCCATCCACCAAAGCAGGGGCTCTCCAGCTGGGCACCCTGGTGTTCGCGGCCGGAGAGCCTCAGTCGGTCTACGCGGGAGGCGCCTTCGCCTGCGCGGACATCACGCTGGTTGGGAAAACGCTCCCGCAATTCCAGTGTTGGGGAGACGACCAGTTTGGGCAGCTCGGGGCCACATCGCCCACGGCGCCTCTACCGGGCAAACCTCGGATCGTCGAGGGTCTGCCAACGGGCCTCGTCAAGGACGCGTCTCTGGGCTCGACACACGCTTGCGTCGTGGCGTCGGACGGCAACGCCTACTGCTGGGGCTGCGGCGCGAGCGGCCAGCTCGGTGACGAAAAGAGTGGAGCCAACTGCGACGGTCACTCTCGGGCGCGCGCGGAGCGGGTCACTGGCCTCGGGCCCTGAGGTCATTCGCGTCGGCGGCAGCGATTGGACCTGCTGCGCCAGCCATGGCGA
>CANMZR010000410.1 GCA_947502375.1 Polyangiaceae bacterium | reverse complement strand
GATCCCGCAGGTCTCAACCTCGAGACGTGGACGCCGGACAACGGGCCGCGCGTGCTCATTCGCATGGGCTCGAATCTCGATGACGGTACCCGAGCCATCGAGTGGCAATACCGAATCGACAACGCTGCTTGGCACCCCTTCACGCAACTGCGGGAGCTCGAGCTGCGTGATTCGGTGCTTCGAAATCAAGGCCTCCACAAGGTGTGGGTTCGTTCGCGGGCGGTCGGCGCGCCGATGTCTTTGGACCCGGAGCCGAAGCTCATCGAGTTGCGCGTCGATGCGATGGCTCCCGAGATTCGCGTGGTACAGGATGGCGCGGAACACGTCCGCGTCGAAGCGGTCGACCTCGTCAGCGGAGACGAGGTGATGGTGCGTCTGCGTCTCGGCAGCGGCGAGACGGCCGACGCGGTGACCTGGGATGCGTGGACCGAATGGCAGCCGGCGCTCGAAATGGCAGCCGTGGCGGTCGGGTCGTCAACGTTCCTCCAGGTGGCAGCCAGGGATGAAGGCGAGAACGTGGGAACGCTCACGGAGTCCTTGATTCGCGGCAACGCGGCGAGCAGTGCTTCGGGGTGCCAGTGCGCCGTGGAGCCAGGTGTTCCGACGCCAGGCCGCGGCACCCTCGGGTTGCTGCTCGGAGCCGTTTTAGCGAGCGTTTTTGCAGGACGGCGTGCGCGGCTCTCGCGTCCGATGACGATGGCCTTCCTTCGCACGATGGGAGGCCGACTGTGCATTCTCGTGGGGCTGGGCGCCGCGAGCCTCTCGTGTAGCAGCGAAACCACGGTCGTGGCCACGGGTTGCCGCGCCCGCGGTGACTGCAAGGTGGTCATGCCGGGTCTCATCGGGGCCTATAGCTCAGTCGCGGTGGCTGCGGACGGTCAGGTGTGGACGGCTGGGTACCTCGAAGGAAACTGGGACCTCGACTACGGGTTCAGTTACGGCGACCTGGTCGTCGGGGCGGCAAACGATGCCGGCGCGGTAGCCTGGGCGGTGGTGGACGGCACCGCTGCGGATGAGGTCGTCGATCCTGAAGTTTACGATCCCGAGGGATTTCGCAATGGAAAGACCGAGAGCGGCGACGATGTCGGTCTCTGGACAAGCGTCTCGCTCGACGGCGAAGGACGACCGAACGTCGCGTATTACGATGCGACTCATCGGCAGTTGAAATACGCGCACGCTGACGGCGAGCGTTGGACCGTCACCACCGTGCAGTCCGGCGAGGCCGGAAGCGGCTACGGAACGTACGCAAAGCTCAAGTTCATCGGTGGCAAGCCGGTCATCGCCTACCACTTCGTCGAGACCGCAGGCGCGGTCATCAAGAGCGGCGTCCGGCTTGCGACCGGCCAGGATGCAAGTGGTGCCACGTGGAGCTTTGAAGACGTAGCGGTGGACTCGGAGACGCCCTGCAATGCCCAATTGTGCTCGGCGACGCAGCTGTGCCTGAAGGCCGGAAAGTGCGCAGCCAAGAAGGAGGGCTGCATGAGCTGCGATTCCGGCTCCGAGTGCGTTGCCGATGGCATGGGCGGGCCGGTCTGCGCAGCTGTGCGCTCGAAGTCGGAGCTCATCACCTATCCCAACGAAGTCGGCCTTTACGTCTCGATGGGCGTCGGCGCGGACGGTGTCCCGCGCATCGCGTACTACGATCGGCCGCGGGGCAACGTCCTTGTGGCGACCAAGGTCGCCAATGCGTGGACGAACGTGGTCGTCGATGGTGCGGATGGCATGGGCAAAGATGACGGGGACAAAGGGATCGGCCTTTCGCTCGCGGTCGGCGACAAAGATGACCTGCATCTCGCCTACATCGACGGGCTCAGCGAAGCGCTCGTGTTTCGGACGCTGCAAGGCGGGACTCTGCCGCTCGCCGTGGAGCTTATCGATGATGGCCTTGGAGGCAAAGATGGCCACCACCTCGTGGGGGACGATGCCAACGTGTTCGTGACACCGGGCGGTGAAGTCCGCGTCACATACCAGGACTCGACCATCGGAGCGCTCGTCCTCGCTATCGGCACCGGAGAAGCCGGCAAGCTCGAGTGGAAGCGTCAGACGCTTCAGCAGGAAGGATTCGCGGGGTATTTCTCGCAACAATTGCTCGTGAAAGGGGCCTATCGCATTGCGAATTGGTGGCGGGTCGGCAATCCGCTTCCCGTCGGGAATGTCCGCTTCGTCGCACCTTGAATGGGCTTTCGGGAGCCCACCTTTCGGTGAGGCCGCCGAATGAACGCGCGCTTTTCTGAATTTCTACGCGGCGAAATTTTGGCCCTTTCACGTGCCATCGGTTACCCGTGAGGCATGTCGAAGGTCGAGATGTTGAGCGAGCTGCGCAAGATGCTTCATGACGTGTTCGTCGCGCGCGCGACGGGTGCTCTTCACCCGAAGATCACGCGGTCCCATGGCTACGTCGATGGCTACATGCGGGCGTTGCTCGAGACCGGCACAGCCTCAAAAGAAGAGTTGCTGATGCTCGTCGCCGAAGAGCGCGCCATCGTCAGCGGCCCGGCCACGGGAGCGGTTGAGGTCGACTTCGTGGCTGCGTGAGCTTTCCCCGAAGCTCGTGACCCCGAAGCTCGTGACCCCGAAGCTCGTGACTTGGCGGTTCGCTTCGTTCGCCATCAGCCCGTGCGTTCCGACACAGCGCGCAAGACCTCCTCGGCGAGCCGAGGATCGGTGACTCGCACGGCCACCCGAGCGCCACGGCGCGGGACGATGAGCAACTGATGCCGCCCATCGTGGTTGGCACCGAGCCTCGACAACAGCAGATCGAGGGCGACCCCGACTCCGAAGACGAGCGCGCCGACGGCGAACAAAGACGGTGAGCGGGCCCACGCGCCGTCGCCCATGAGCGAGACGCCGAAGAAGGTCCCGACCGCCAGAGACACGAGCCCGGCGTAGAGTCCCAGCCTCGGAAAGCGCGTCTGACGTGCCAATACCGCGAGGTTTGCAAATGGGATCACGCGTTCATCGGTCTTCAGCGTGCGGCCGAGAACGGTGAGCCGGGACGAGAGCGTGATGCCTGTGCCGTCGATGCGAAGCTCGACCGGGCGCTCGGTGCGCAAGAGCACCCTGGCGCCAATTCGCAGCAAAAAACGGACGATGAGCAAACCCGTCGCGGCCCCGAACACGATGGAAAAAACCCCGAGTGGGTACGGGGCCAATTCCCCCGAGAGCGCCACGCGCCGAGCGTGCAGCGAAGAGCGGCGTGGGCGCGGGCGGGTGGTGATGCTGTCTTCTTCTTCTTCTTCTTCTTCTTCGACGTCGTCGCTCGGGGGCTCGTCGTCGGTGTCGTGAGCGGCGTCGTGCGCGGCGTCGTGCGCGGCGTCGTGACCTGCGTCGTGAGCGGCGTTTTGAGCGAACGCTTTCAGGGTCTCGTCGGAAAGCTCATAAGCGAGCCGTTCCAAGCCAGCCGCTGCGGCGGGGGAGACGCTCTGGCCAAGCGCAGCGAGGGCACACAGAGCCTCGGGACGTCCACCTTTCGAGAGGTCTTGCTCCAGGCGTTCAACGTGGCCACACAGCGCTTCCCAAAGCGCGTCGGCATCTTTCGCGCCGAGGACACCGTCAAGCTCCGGCAGAGCGTCGAGGAAGGTGTGTGCGGCGAGCCAGCACAAGCTTTCCGCGACGGCAGCGAGCCGGTCGTCCGCGTTCAGCGAGGTGCTTTCGGCATCGCCAACGTCAGCCGCACTCAGGTCATCCGCCACGCCTTGTGCTAACAAGCGCCGCAAAACCAAGGTTTCCTGCGAACTCGGACGCTCTCCGGCATCGAGCCTGCGCAGCAGAAGGACGATATCGACCTCCTCGAAGAGGCCCTCCGAACCCTTGAGTCCATGCTCCTTCAAGAGTTCATCGAGGCCGTCACCAAGGCGCGAGCGGCGCTCGTCCGCCGCAGTCAACGCCAACATTCGCACGACCCTGGCAAGTGAGGTTCGGCGCGAAAGGTTGGCGTTCTCGGGCTCGGGGCTCATCCGTCGGCTCTCATGGGGGTCTTTGTCTAAGCCCGCTGTGGGGTCAAGCAGTCAAGCGCTTACAGGGCGTTACCGGCGACGACGAGCGACAGAATATTCAGGATGCGCTTGACTTGCACGGTGCTCACAAGGACCTCGGCGCGGATGAGCGAGCCTTCGACCGTGAAGCTGGGCTTGTCAAACCATGGCGCCAGAATAGGCGGGTCGCGGAACTCCTCAATCGACTCCCGAATCACGCGCTCGGACTCGGTCGCCAAGGCGGGGCTCGTGTCCTCGGCTTCGATGCGCAAGAGCAAGCCGCGTTCGGCCGGCGTCAGCGTCAGCTTCAGGAGCGTTATCGATTTCGGAAACGGCACGACGGTCCGCATGAAACCGCGCCAGGGCGTTCGCATCGTCATGGCGGCGAGCGTTGTCCCCGACTTGTTGAAGCGCAGATCTTGCGATCGACGCAGTTGC
>CANMZR010000409.1 GCA_947502375.1 Polyangiaceae bacterium | reverse complement strand
GTATGCGGATTCGGGTTACTTCACGGTCTACAAGAAGCCCTTCACCGGCTCCTCGTTCGATTCGCACGGCAACCACGATCTCTTGCCACCCTACACGAATGGCGAGCAATCGTTCCCCTACGGTCGCATCATCCGCGGCAGCGATATTCTTCCCGAGACCCAAGCTTTCTACGAGGCTCAAGAGGTGCAGTCGCCCGTGATGACCGTGAAGACCGACTGGCTCTACGTCGGACACGTGGACGAGGTCTTTAGCTACGTTCCAGCAGCGACGCCGCGCGGCTGGAAGTTGCTGACGGCTTCGGCGAAACTCGCCCGTACGATGCTCGAGGCTTGGCAGAAGGCCGGGCATGGCGGCGAAAAGATGTTCGTGGGCAAAAAGTGGTCGGATGGCAAGTCGGCGACGATCAGCATCGACGATGTGCTCGCCGATGCGGACTTGATGGCAGCAAGCCAGAAGGCGCAGGCGAACATCGACCCGATGGTAGCGCAGATGAAGCTGGAGCTAGGCCTCACCGACGATGAAATCGTCGAGCTTCCGACCCTGTTCGAGGCCGTTTCCGATAGCGGAACGGAGTACAATGTGGCCTACCAGCCGGGGGTGGTGAACTCGCGCGTCTTTCAGGGCAACGTGATTGTGCCCGAGCCGTTCGGTCCGACGATCGACGGTGAAGACGGCGTGAAAAAGTTTGTAACGGCTGCCCTCGCCACCGACAAGCACAAGCTCGGCATGGACGGTAAGGGTCTCCGTGTCTCTTACGCGGACGATTGGGCTACCTATCACGCTCTCGACGGTGAAGTGCACTGCGGCTCCAACGTAGAAGGGCCGCCGCAGCCCGAATGGCAGTGGTGGAATCGCATGCAACAGACGCAAGGGGTGTCAAAGTGAAGGCCACTCGATTGAAGTTCTCGTCGGCGCTCTCGGGCGCTGTGTTCGCGCTCCTCGGATGCACGAGCGTCGTCGCTCACGCGGACGGACTCGTCGCCCGCCTGAATCAACTGCCCGCCCGAGAGCGGGCCACGCTTCAGGCGGCCGTGGCCGAGCAAAAACGCACGGACCCCAAGTCTTTTGCAGCGATTCGTGAGTTGAAGGGCTACCGGCCTGAGCACTACCGGCAGTTCCGTAATCCAATTCCGCAGGTGGGTCCTGAGCTTCGTCATCTCGGCAAGGCGGCGTTGTTGCCGATGCTCGAGGCGCTGGTCCTCGATGCGCCGGAGTTGGCGGGAGCGACCGATGACGAACGGCACGCGGTCATCGAGGGAATGCTCTCGGAGGTCGGGCGTTTGCGCGATGCACGTTCGGCGCCGGCGCTGCGCCTTGCTTTCGTCGCGGCCCCTTCAGCCAGCCTCTTGCGCGCGGCGGGTCGCGCACTCGGTCGCTTGGGCGATGCGGCTTCGCGGGGGGTTCTCACGGCATCCTTGAACGAGCCGAGCCGACGCCTCGCGGCCATTGACGGGCTTGGCGAATGCCGGTCGTCTGAGGCGGCACGGACGCTTGCGAAAGAACTGGATGCGGCCACCTCGAAGAACGATGCCGCGAGCCTCGTACGCGCCCTCGGGAACCTCGGCTCGAGCTGGGCCTGGCAGGCGCTCGGTGCCGCGCGTCAAGCCGAAGGAAACGACACCCGCGAGGTGGCAGCGTCCGCGCTCGTCCGCAGCTACCACCGTTTCGACGGCGAAACGCGGGCAGCCTATCGCAGTGCCCTCACGATGGTCGAGTCGGCGGACACGGGACGCATCGTCCTCGCGCACAAGCGCGGGTTCGACGAGGCGACGGCGCAGGAACTCGAAGCGGTCGTCAAGACGATCGCGGCCCGGCAAGGGCAGTGAACTGGGGGCAGTGAACTGGGGGCAGTGAACTCAGCCGCTCAGCCCTGGCGACACCGCTAAGGTCCGTGCGCGCAGGCTCGTTTTCTGATAGCCTGCGCCGCATGAGTCGTCGGTTTTACGTCGCCCCTTTTCTCCTCGTCGCGGCCTGCAACTCACAGCCCGCGCCGACGCCCGCACAGGACCCGTCGCCCGCGAATTCGACGGGGGCGCGGAGCCCAATAGCCGCGCCTGCGAAACAGTTCGGCGCTGCTTTTACGCTGCCTGGGAGCGAGGCTCTCGCGCTCGCGGTGGGGCGCGTCACCAAGGAGGCTGCGGCACCGGTGCCTTCGGGGGACGCCAAGGGCCCGAGCGCAAACACCTGCGGCGATGCCGGTGGGACGCGGAAGGAAGCCTCGGGGAAGGAAGCCTCGTCGTGCGGCTCCGTCACGCGCGATGAGTCGGGCTCGCTCGTTCGCGTCAGCGGAACGATCTCGGCGGTTTGTCAAAAGGCCGGCTGCTGGATGTCGCTTCAGGATGGCACCGCTGACGCGCGCATTTTCATGAAGGACCACACCTTCGTCGTTCCGAAGGACATCGTCGGCAGGCGTGCCGAGGTCGAGGGGATGCTGCGCGCGAAGACGGTGACAGCAGGCTTCGCCAAGCACCTCGCCGAAGACGGTGGCAAAGATCCCGCGAAGGTCGAGGGGCCCCAGCACGAGTTCATGGTGACCGCCACGGGCGTGCGGCTTCTCGACTGATTCAAGCTGCGGCGTCTCCGGGTGCCTGCCTTTCGAGCGATTCGCACGTCCTGTCTTGCGGCACGCGCCGCGGTCGCGTAACCCCTCGAGCGTGAGCCAGGGCAAGCAGCAGCAGCACCAGCAAAAGGTTAAGCCGCAAACCGGCATTTCTCCGACGCGCGCCGAGGATTACCCG
Organism: Polyangiaceae bacterium; assembly: GCA_947502375.1. Classification (GTDB taxonomy): domain Bacteria; phylum Myxococcota_A; class Polyangia; order Polyangiales; family Polyangiaceae; genus SYFR01. The sequence continues at coordinate 1,675 of CANMZR010000409.1, read as the reverse complement.
GAGTGGTATCAGCAGGTCGTACGGGCGGCCGACATGGCGGAGAACTCCCCCGTTCGCGGCTGCATGATCATCAAGCCTTGGGGCTATGCACTCTGGGAAAACATGCAGCGTGTGCTCGACCGCATGTTCAAGGTTACCGGTCACAAGAACGCTTACTTCCCGCTTTTTATCCCGAAGTCGTTCCTTGAGCGCGAGGCAAAACACGTGGAGGGTTTCGCCAAGGAGTGCGCGATTGTCACCCACCATCGGTTGATCGCAGGACCCGATGGGGGACTCGTGGTCGATCCGACGGCGGAGCTCGATGAGCCGCTCGTGGTGCGTCCGACCTCGGAAACCATCATCGGCGAGGCCTTCGCAGGTTGGGTGAAGAGTTACCGAGATTTGCCGTTGCTCATCAACCAATGGGCCAACGTCGTTCGCTGGGAGCTGCGCACGCGACTCTTTCTTCGTACGACTGAGTTCCTTTGGCAGGAGGGCCATACGGCGCACGCTACCGAGGCGGAGGCGGTTGAAGAGACCTTGAAAATGCTCGATGTCTACGCCGACTTTTCCGAGAACACGATGGCCGTGCCCGTTCTCAAGGGACGCAAGACCGAGGCCGAGCGCTTTCCGGGTGCCGTCGAGACCTACAGCATCGAGGCGATGATGCAGGATCGGAAGGCGCTGCAGGCTGGCACCTCCCATTTTCTCGGACAGAACTTCGCGCACGCTTGCGGGATTAAATTCCAATCGAAAGAGGAGCAGGAGGAGTTCGCTTGGACGACGTCGTGGGGCGTCTCGACCCGGCTCGTCGGAGCCCTCATCATGACGCACGCAGACGATGACGGCATGGTGCTGCCGCCGAAGCTCGCGCCGACCCATGTCGTGATTCTCCCTATTTTTCGTGACGATGAAACGCGCGCAAAAGTGTTGCCGTTCGTGGAAAAACTCGCGGCCGAGTTGCGGGCTCAGCGCTACGGCGGACGTGAGGTGGAGGTCGAGATCGACGGCCGTGATTTGCGCGGCGGGGAGAAAAACTGGGGCTGGGTAAAGAAGGGTGTCCCGCTTCGTGTGGAGGTGGGTCCGCGTGACGTCGAAGCTGGCACGGTCATCTACGGAAGGCGCGATGAGCCCGTCAAAGACAAGCACAGCGTGACGGCCGTCGAGTTTGCGGAACAAGTCGTCTCGCTCCTCGCTGGCATTCAGGAGACGCTCTTTGCGCGGGCGCTAAAGCACCGGGAAGACCACTCGCGTCGGATCGACTCGTGGGATGAGTTGCTCGCGTACTTCACGCCGACGAATTCGAGTTCGCCTGAGGCGCACGGTGGGTTCGCGTGGGTCCACTGGGCCGGCGATCCTGCGGCCGAAGAGCAATTGAAGGAGCACAAACTCACCGTTCGATGCATTCCAATGGAACACGATGGCGAGACGGGCACCTGCATCGTGACCGGTAAGCCGAGCCCGCAGCGCGTCGTTATCGCCAAGGCTTACTAGCCGAGTCCATGGAATCGATGGGCTCTTGCTTGTCGCTTGAGATGTCCCCTCTTTGGCGAGGACATCGAAATACCCATCGATTTGCGATGCTATTGACTCGGCCACTGCTGTTATTTTTTTGGCCTCGATTCTAACGAATCGAGGGACCAGCGCCGAGTCCATGGAATCGATGGGCTCTTGCTTGTCGCTTGAGATGTCCCCT
>CANMZR010000408.1 GCA_947502375.1 Polyangiaceae bacterium | reverse complement strand
TCATGGCGTGCCCGTGGCCGTGAAAGATCTCCATCTGATGCGAGGCGAGTTCACGCGGATGGGCTCGCGTGCCTTTCGTTGGCTTTGGAGTCCGTTCGATGACGTTACGGTTCGGACGCTGCGCCGCGCGGGCTTCGTGCTCCTTGGAAAGACGTCGACGTCCGAGCTCGCGCTCATGCCGATCGTCGAACCGGACACGCACTCACCCACCTGCAATCCCTGGAATACGGACCGTACGGCGGGGGGCTCGAGTGGGGGAGCGGCGGCGGCGGTTTGCGCGGGTCTCCTTCCGCTGGCGCCCGGCAGCGATGGCGCAGGTTCGATTCGCATCCCGGCGGCGCTCTGTGGCCTCGTGGGCCTCAAGCCGTCGCGCGGTCTCGTTCCGAATCCACATGCCCGCTTCGATAACGTCGGTATGACCGCAATCGGTCCGATCGCCCGGGACGTAGACGATGCGGCTGCGCTCCTCGATGCGCTTATCGGTTCGCCCGATCAAGGGCCGAATTCGTTTCTGGAACGAGCCCGGGCGCGCCCACCGCGCATGACCATTGGGGTGGTGACGCAATCACCGTTTGGCGAGACGGAGCCCGAATGTGCAGCCGCCGTCGAGGAGGCTGGCCGCGTCCTCGAGTCCCTTGGTCACCGCGTTGTTTCACGTCCCGGAGCACGCGCGACTCTCGACGAGTTCATGCCCATTTATCAAAGCTTGTTGGCCGCGGTTCCGGTCCTCTTTGAGTCGCGCTTGCAACCGTTGACTCGCTGGTTTCGCGCGGCGGGCCGAACCCGTAGCCAAGCGGAGGTGCGGCGCTTGGTCGCGATGCTGACGGACCGGGCGCTCGAGTCGTTTGGTGACGTCGATGTGATGTTGACTCCGACGACGCCCATCGAAGCTCCGCGGGTGGGCGCCTTTCGGGAACTGCCGCCCGAGAGCGCCTTTCGGGCGGCCGCCCCGCTCGGTGCGTTCACAGCCACCTGCAATCTAACCGGCGCACCGGGTTTGACTTTGCCGTGGGCGTTGTCGAAGGTTGGACTGCCGCTTGGCGTTCAGCTGATCGGCCGAATCGCTGAGGATGCGCGGGTCCTCTCGCTTGGTCGGGAACTCGAACAAAGACGCCTGAATCCGCCTGGAAAACCTCGCGTGGAGTGACGTTCGGCTCGATGGAACGGGGCCGGCTCCGCAGAAAGGCCGTCTTCCGGAGCCGTTCGCGATGACTTGAAAAAGGGTGGCCCCGAACGACGGACCATGCTCCGAATGGCCATCGGGTTCTCTCTTCGCTCTGGCGCTCGGTTGGTGCCACATCGCATCATGGGTTCGGCTATATCTCACGGGTGATCACGTATCCAAACCCAGCCCAAGCCGTCGATGCATAGGGACGGTCACGGACTCCGCTTGCGCGCTCTCGTCGCGGGCTGTCTTCTGGCCCTTGGCGGCGCACGGGTGATGGGCTGCAGCAGCCGGGACGACTCCGGGCTTTGTGACCGAACGGACGTGGCCCTCAATTGTGGGGAGTGCGGACTTGCCTGCAAATCCGGAGAGTCTTGCGTCGTCGATCGTTGCGTGCCGGCGCTGGTCTGTGAAAACGGCCAACTCGATTGCGGCCGTGCGTGTGTCGACGTCTCGACGAATGGGGAGCACTGCGGCGGTTGCGGCGTCCTTTGCGAACCCGGGACAGCGTGTGCCTCGGGGGCCTGCGTGCCCCTGCCGTCGAAGATTGAGCACGTGGTCTTGATCTCGCAGGAAAACCACACGTTTGACTCGTACTTTGGAAATTACTGCAAGGCACTCGCCGGCTCGAATCCGACCTGCAACGAGGGGCCGAATTGTTGCGAAGCGGCCCCGGCCACCGAGCCGCACGGGGCGTCACCCGAGTTGCTGGACGATCTGAACAACGCCGCGCGCGACCGAAACCACGCGATGGCCTGCGAGCGCGATCAAATCAACGGCGGCCTGATGGATCGGTTCGTGACGGGCTCGACGTACGTGCACACGCCGATCCTCGAGCAGCCTTGCTCCTCGCCACACAATTGGGCCGTCGCGGATGCAAAGTCTGTCGCGACCTACGGGGCACTCGCCGATAAGGGCGCGCTTGCGGACCGGTATTTTCAGCCAGTCGTCGGGGGGAGCGCGTCCAACGACATGTACTTCGCCATCGCGCGCTTCCAATTCAAAGACAACGATAGCTACCCCGACTCGATCAACTCAGGCTGCGCGATGCCACTGCCGGTGAAGCGGGTATCGTGGAAAGGTCGTAAGACCATCGGCGACGTTCTTATCGAGCACGGAAGCTCTTTTGCGTCGTACGTTCAGGGTTATGGCGCTGCGGTGGACGCGTGGAATACCAACGGCAAATGCCCCATTGCGCCTGCCGATTGTCCAACCAAGACGTTTCCGTTCAACCTCGCCTGCAAGTACGACGCTGGGGACGTTCCATTTCAGTATTACGCTCAATTTACGGACGATCCGAAGCGAATGAAGGACTACGACGCCTTCGCGAAAGCGCTTGCCGAGGGCACGCTTCCCGAGTTCGCTTACGTCAAAGCGGTTGCGGTCAACAACGAGCATCCCGGTGTCGCCAGCATCTCGCGTGGGATGACCTTTGTGGCCGAGACGTTGGCGCTCATCGAACAATCTGCCTATGCCAGCGATACGCTTGTCCTCATCACGATGGACGAGGGAGGAGGATTTTACGACCACGTGCCGCCGCCTCCGCCGGTCCCGACGAGCTACGACTCCGATGATAAAAATATGCCCGTGCCTTACGGGACGCGGGTTCCGATGATCGCGCTCGGTCCATTTGCGCGAAAGGGTGGCGTGTCGCACGTCGTTCTCGAGCACTCATCCATCGTCAAGTTTCTCGAGCTGAACTTCGGTGGTCCCGAGGCCGTCGGTGCCCTCGGAAATCGCGACGCGTACGTCAACCATATCGGCAGCCTCCTCGATCCAAAGACGACCGGCATTGTCGTTCCAGAGGGCCCATGAGCCAGCTCTTGCGTCTTTGTAAAAGACCTCGAGCGTGCTCGTTCGCAGTCGCGTTCACGCGGCGGCTTTCAGCTTCGGGAGCGGCAAGTTGCTAACCCACAGCCTTTCGGCCGTCGAGTTCTCAGCGCTTCCGGTAGCGGCGCTGGTGGTCCGCGATGACGTGATTGTCGCCGTGAATTCGGCGTACGAGGCGCTCTTCGGTCTCTCTGCCGATCAGGCCATTGGGCGCAACATTCGAGAGGACATCGCTTCCAACGTGCTCTCAGTCGATATGGTGCGGGTCGAGGAAACGCGCACGATGGTGGAGTCCGGAGAGCGCCCGGCGGGTACTTTGAAATTGCGGATTGTGGATTCGTTAGGGCGAACGCGCGCCCTCCGAGTCGAGTGGGTTCCGCGACCAGAACCGGGTACCAGCATGGTGTTCCTGGTCGAGGAGGAGCGTGACGAACGCGTCGCAGAGTTCACGGGTCGGCTCACACGGGCGTCGTCCGAGTTCATGCTCCTGGCCGAAGAACGAGAGATCCTCACGCGCAGCGTCGACGCGCTCGTCGAGTTCGGTTTCGCAGCGAGGCTCCTGCTCCTGAATGCCAATGGAACCGGCATCGTTCCCGACTCGATTCGCCAGCGAGTCGCGACCAAGGGCCCCTTCGCGTTCGACCAGCGGTGGCAGGAAGCAAGCTTGTCTCTTGAGGTTGCGAAAAGAATGAACCCGAGGTTCGAGCAGGGACGAGCGGCGTTCTTCCTCGATGGCGCGGAGCTGTTCGAAGAACGTGTGCAACCTTTGTCGGACTCCCCTCCTGTCGCACACGTTCGTTGGTCGGCCATTCAGCTGCCGATCATCGTCAACGGCGCAGTGTTCGGCATCTTCATCGTTGCGGGCGAGGCCATCTTGCCTGGGTTTACCGGACCCTTTGAGCTTTTCGGCGAGTTTATTGGCAGGGCCATCGAGAGTGGGCGAATGCGTGTCCAGACCCTGGAGCGCGAGCGACTCGCCGCATTGGGCGAAGCCGCGGCAGTGATGGCCCACGAAGTCCGAAATCCAATTGCTGCCATCATGAACGCGGTCACGCTTTTGCAGCGCGAGGCCGCTCCCGCAGATGCCTTGCTCACGATGATCGCCGAAGAATCTGAGCGACTCGAACGCATCGTCTCTGACTTGCTGGTGCTGGGCCGCGCGCTCGTGCCGAAGCTCGTACCCACGAGCCTCCACGCGCTTGGGGACGCTGCATGCAAGCTCCTCGTGGCTCGCGGTCGCGCAGCCGACATCCTCATCGAGGTGGTGGACACCGGCCAAGGGTGGGCGCTTGTCGATCCGGACCTGATGACGATGGCCGTGCTGAATGTGCTGCAAAATGCGGTTCAAGCGAGCCCGCCGGACGGACGCGTCCGTGTCTCGGGTGAGTCGCGCGAGGGCGTCAACCCGGCGGGGGCCTTGTGCA
>CANMZR010000407.1 GCA_947502375.1 Polyangiaceae bacterium | reverse complement strand
TCCTTCGGGATCACGCAGGTAATTCGTGGTTTTCTTGGCGACATCGGTGACGGCGAGCAAACGATCGAAACCGTCGTAGCTCATACTCGTGAGCTCGCCCCCGGGCATCGCGTCGTTGTTGGCGGCATCGGTGTCGCTGACGCGATTGTCGTTGTCATCGTAACTTAGCGTGTGCGTCGCTGCGAGCGGGCCTGTTCCCCCGCGCGTCACGCTGATGAGGCGATCACGCTCCTCATAGCTGTAGAGCACGACATGATCTTTGTCGGTGCCGAGCGTCGCTAGCGGACTCTCCTCGCGCACCAGGTTGGAGCTGGCGTCGTAGGTCCTCGTCGTGGTCAAGAGTTCCGGTTGCAGACCGATAGCAGGAGCCACCGGAATAAGCGGGTCACGCCAGGCGTCGATGCGGGTGACGAGCAATTGATTCAGGAGGTCGTAGCTGAACGTATTCGTAAAATACTCGTGGGCCGTGACGAGCTTCGGCAGGTGGGTCACCGGGTCCGTGGTGACGTTCTGAATGGTCTTCTCGACCACATTCCCGTTGGCGTCGTAACGGAAACGCCGCAAATACCCGCGTGCTTGAGAAGCATCGAGTTTTGGCGCTTCCTCCTCGAGCAATTCATCCACGGCCGAGTACGTCTTAAGGACGGTGAGTCCGCGCGGGTCGGTCTTGGCGATGACATTGCCGTGCGCGTCGCGCCCGTGTTTCGTCATCAACGCGAGCGCGGGACCCGCATCTTTGCGGTTCGGCCCCATCACTGCATCGACGATGGTGCGCGCCAGATAGCCACCGGCCTCGTTGCTTTTACCCGGCGTGAGGTTCATGCCGTCTCCGTCGGGATCGGCCTCTGGGTAATATTCGTAGTGATCGATGTTGCCGCGTGCGTCTTCGAGCGAACGAAGTTGCCCGAATTCGTCGTACCCCAATCGGTTCACGCTCACCTGAAACTGGCTCTGCTCGGCGACGGCCTGGTGGCTGGTCGCAATCAACTGGACCTTCGGTTGCTCTGAGCGGATGGGATTGCCCAACGCCTGCGCGGTGGCGCCGTCGCCGTTGCGATCCCCGAGGTTGAGCAGTGCGGCCGGTACGTCGACCTGCCAGTCTGTCGCCACGCTCGGCGCGGTAGCGGCTTCTTGGTAATCGTACTCGTAGGTGGTGGTGTAGCGCGCGGCGGAAGTCTGCCCCCCGTTGTCCGGCACGTATTTCGGGTCGTTGCCCGATGGCGCTGTGATGCTGCGAACTTGATTGAAGAGTGGTTCGTAGCTGTAGGTCGTTTTCAGCGACGTCTGGTCACCACCGATGGCACCCGCGAACAGCTCCTGCGACAGCAAATTACCTCGCTGAAAGGGGTCGGCGTTCTGGTCGTCGTAGCCGTAGGTCGTGCTGTTGCCGAGGGGACGTGTCAGCTGAATGAGCTCCCCCTGGGCGCTATAGCCTTTGGATGTTCGTACGATGGTCGCCCCGATGTGCTCGTCGACCGCCACGCAATGGCCCGCGACGTCATGATAATATTCGGTAACGAAACCCCGCCGATCCGTCACGGTGGTTTTACTGGCTGAAGCCGCGGGTAGGTTCTGCTTGGTAAAATCGTACCCAAAAGTAAGCGTGCCCCCAGCCGCGACGCCCGAAGCATTGGTACCGCCCACGATTTGCGTGACGGCACGGTCGAATTCGGCGCCGCCTTGCCCATAAGTGGTGACGAGCCAAGGCACGGCGGAGCCGTCTGCCACTTCGTTCGGGGCAACCACGCTTATCAGATTGTGAGCAAGCTCGGAATTCGTGTTCTGCTCATCGTATCCGTAACGCTCAGTGCGTCCGGCCGGAAAGTCGTTGCTATTGACCGTGCCGGTGACGACCGGTGAGCGCACCTCGTGCAAATCACCATTCACTGTATAAGTGAAGTTCACTTCGCGGCCGGTGAAGTCTCTCAGTGCAACGAGGCGCTTGCTCGTGTCGTATTTCAGCGTGTTCACGCGCCCAAACTCATCCGTGATGGTGGTGAGCGTACCTTCTTTGTAACCGTATTCGGTTGTGTCTCCCTGACGTGAGCGCACACGGGCCAGCGTTCCGTCGAGGTTGAATCCGGTGATGGTGCCGGTGGAGGTGCGATGCTCGAAGCCATTGGCGACCTGACGCAGCATGGCGTAGGAGCCGGCGGGCGGGAAAAAGCGACCATCGGCGGAAGCGGTGAACACGTCACTCCTGCCGGTGCCGTCGTGAAGTCGCAAGGTCTTCGTGTCGACCGTCTCGACATGCATGAAGACGTTTGCATCCCAGCCGTAGCCAAGGGTGCCGCTCGCTTCGTTCCGACTGCGGTAGGTGCGGACGAACTTGAATCCGAGCGAGCGTCCTTGAATCGAAAGGTCGGTCCGCGTCAGCCGCACTTCTCCACTGTGCAGCAAGAGGCCACCGGGATTATCGGACGGGCGTGCACCCAACGACGGATTGCGTGTCGGTTCTTGGCCGCCCGGCACGGCCGGCTCGATCACCTCGCCACCCCCACCGCCACCGCCACCGCCACCGCCACCGCCACCTGACGCACCGCTGGAGGTGGTGTTGTTCTGTGCCAGGTCCTCGGCGGAACAAGCAGCAAGAACAAAGCTGGCAGCAAAAAAGCGGCAATAGTTCATTGGGATGGGCTTTCGCGAGGGTGAGCGAGAAATCACTTCAGCGAAGCTATCAGTGCCCGATGTTATGTGTCGAAGATTAAAATCGTAAGCACCCGCGGTTCGAAAAACGTAAGCATCGCCACGAAAAGTCTTTGCTATCGACATCGAAACCTCGGACGCGAAGGCTCTCCTGTGAGGAGTGTCTCGGCAGGAGAGTTCGAGCAACTGCGGTGACGATGTGAGCGACCGCCGGGTGACGGCCGGTGTCTGAAAATGTGTTGGCCAAGGCCGTGCTGCCACCGCATCGCGTGCAGCATTTACCGGCGCAATCTGCTGCGAGGGCGTCAGGGAAGAATGACGACCTTGGTGCGCGGCGTGCCGTCGACTTCGCAGCCTGGACGGTGAAAGGCGAACACGCGCTCGATCGCCTTGTTGTCGACCGCGACGCAGCCGAGCGTCCAGTCGCCGGCCCATGCGCCACCGCCGCCACCGTGGATCTGCACGAGGCTGCCGAGCCGGGTGTTCTGCGGCGGATTGCGACACTGGCGGATGGCGGTCACAATCGTGTCGTGCTCGCCGCGACCTATCAGTCCCTCGCGCAAGCCACGCTCGGCGTCGTCGATGCCCGGGTAGCTGATCTGCAGCGACATGTGGTACTGGCTTGGGAAGCGGAGCGTCACGTAGTACTCGCCCTCGGGCGTCTTGCCATCGCCCTCGTGCTCCTTCGCGCCGTCGGGAACGTTGCCGAGCGAGGTCGCGTAGCGCGCGGCCACTGCGCCCGCGCAGGTGAGCTCGAGCTGTCGCGCCGCCTTGTGCACAACGATCGCGCGCGCGCCGTCGCAATGATCGAGCAGTCGCTCGTCGGGGATCGCCAGCACCGGGACGCGAGCTTCGGCGACCTCGATGGGCAGCGGGCTCGGTCCCGGCGCGGCGAGTTCGTGCGTGCTCTCCGGTACCAAGAGCGATGGCACGCGCACATGCGTTTGGGACGGAGGTGTCAGCGTCCGGGACGAATGTGCCGGCGCCTGCGTTTGATGAGCACACCCCCAACCAGCCCACAGACCGAGCCAAGCAAACGCGGGAAGCACCTGTGATTTTGTGAACATCGTTGCTCTTTTTTTGCGTTTTCTTGTAAGCGATCACAAGTCAAAAATGTTGAGTTGTTCAACTATTTCACACAGCGCATTTGGCATGGTGAAATGCGAGATTGCGGGTCGGCTCAGGCGGCGGCGCGTGCCGGATTGATGAGCAAGTGCTGCGGTAGCAATGAGGCGGGTTGGCGTCCGCGAAGAGCATCGCGACAAGTGTCCGTGACGTCATCGAGAACTGGCGCGCTGAGACGCATTCGTAGGAGAGAGTACGTTTGTTCCATTCGCCATTTCGCGGATTTCTGATTTCATGCGCTAAAGAGGTGCAGCGCGCGACCATCCTGTTTCTCGTCACATTCGCTGCCCTCGCGATGGCGTGCCCGGTCTCGACCTAGAACCGCCAGGTCCATTCTCCAGAGCGCTCCCGACTATCCTGCGGCCAAGCTCGGTTTTGCCTCAGACTTGGGCAACGACCCCGACACCCAGGGAGAGCCCGACTGCAGGAGACTCGCTCCCTTGCCAGGCCGCCTCCCTAAGCCCGTCATTGCCGCGAAGGCGGGAACCCAGGCTCTCTTAGACCGTCATTGCCGCGAAGGCGGGAACCCAGGCACCGCCAACGGCCGCCACCTACCCGTTAACGGCCGGCACCTTCGCCAAGCTCGAACCCCAGCAAATAACAGCGTTTCCGTGATGGCACGCCCGATGCTCAGGCAAGGGACGATGCCTGGCCCCACGCACTCCGCGATCGTCGATCTCCTCGCTGGACGAC
>CANMZR010000406.1 GCA_947502375.1 Polyangiaceae bacterium | reverse complement strand
CCTTGCGGTGCGCCGCCCTGCGGTGGGCCGCCAAAACCACCTTGCGGCTGACCCTGCGGAGGACCGCCAAAACCTCCTTGCGGTGCGCCGCCAAAGCCGCCCTGCGGTGCGCCGCCCTTCGGCGGGCCGCCAAAGCCGCCCGCCGGTGGGCTACCAAAGCCACCGGCGCTGCGGGCCTGGTGAGCAGCGTCCGCGATTTGGTGTTGCAACATCAAATCAGGAAGCTGATCCAACGCGACGGTTGCACCCAGCCCCGGATCCGCTCCAGCGCCTGCGAATGGCGAATGGTGCGGCGCGGCGGGCCCGGGTCCCGGGGCAGGCTCCTGCCCCATCATCATGGTACCTTTGAACCGAGGCGCGTTTCCCTGAAGGGCAAAGCCGCATTTCGTGCAGCTACCGATATTCTCAGGATTCTGAGTGCCACAATTTGAACAAAACACGCCGAGGCCTCACGGGACTCGACGCCAACACCAGAAAATTGGTGTGTCGCGAGCTTCGACGCGGATCCTAGTAAAACCGTGAGACTGACTCAAGCATTACTCAATCCAAGGGGCGTATGACGCAATCCAGGGAGCGCACCGCGGGGCTCCGCCGACCGTCGGCAGTCCGAGGTGCTGCGAACCTTCCTCTACCCTTGACCCTTTGACCCTAGGAAAGTAGCTTGCCGCCGAGCCCGACGAGACCCGAACCCGCTCGTCCACCCTGCCGCGATGGCCTTTCAGTTAACAACCGAGCGCGAGGACCAACTCGCCGAAATCTTCGCCCGCTATCCCAACAAGATGGCGGCGTGCTTGCCCGTGTTGCACCTTGCGCAGGAGCAGCATGGCTGGCTGTCCGAAGAAGTGATGGCGTGGGCTGCAACGACGGTGGGCGTATCGACGGCGCACATTCTCGGCGTGGCGACCTTTTACTCGCTCTACCGTACGCATCCGGCGGGCAAGCATCACGTGTGGGTTTGCCGCACGTTGAGCTGCGCGCTGAATGGCGCAGATCGCCTCATCGAGCACTGCGAAAAACGTCTCGGCATCCAGGTCGGCGAGACGACGGCAGATGGAGCGGTGTCACTCCACACGGCGGAGTGCCTCGCCTCCTGCGGCACGGCTCCGATGATGCAGATCGACCGCGAATACCACGAAAACCTGACGTTCGAGAAGGTCGATGTCTTGCTAGACCGCCTGCGCAAACCTTGAGCGCGCGTGGCCCTGAAGTCGCTTTCGACGGGACCCATCACGAGTTGAACCGGACGCGCTGACGATGGCCTAGCGCCACCTCGAATCTCCACCAAGCCATGCTCCAACGCACCGACCACCTCACCAAACGCTACGGCATCCCCGACGGTCACACGCTCGCGCGTTACCTTGCGGATGGCGGCTACGAGCAGGCTCGACGCTCGCTCTCCATGACCCGCGAAGCCCTCGTCAACGAGTGCAAAGCTGCCAACATCCGGGGCCGCGGCGGCGCTGGTTTTCCAATGGGGGTGAAGTGGAGCTTCATGGCGCAGAAGGTCGCCCCAGAGCGTCCTCATTACCTGGTTATCAACGCTGACGAAGGCGAGCCGGGCACGTTCAAAGATCGCTCGATGATGGAGCAAGATCCTCATTCGACGATCGAAGGCTGCATCATCGGTTGCCGCGCGATTGGTGCGCACGTCGCGTATATTTACGTGCGCGACGAGCTCCATCTCGCGAAAGAGCGCTTGTGGACCGCCATCCACGAGGCCAAGGCGAAAGGCTTTCTGGGCGCGCAGCCATTCGGCATCGAATACCCTGTCGAGATCTACGTGCACTCCGGTGCGGGCGCCTACATCTGCGGCGAAGAGACCTCGCTTCTCAACTCACTCGAAGGCCGCCGTGGCGAGCCGCGTTTGAAGCCGCCCTTCCCTGCGCAAGCTGGCGCCTTCGGCATGCCGACGACGGTCAACAACCTCGAGAGCATCGCGACCGTACCGGTGATGATGCGCCTCGGCGGCGAGAACTTCTCAAAGATAAGCGCGCTGCATCCCAAGGAGGGAGGCTCTCGCCTCTATGGCGTGAGCGGGCACGTCAACACCCCGGGCATCTTCGAATGTGCCGTCGGTCTCACGCTGCGCGAGCTCATCTACGACCTAGGCGGTGGCGTGAAGGGCGGTGAGCTTCTCGCCGTCATACCCGGCGGCTCGTCCACACCGATCCTGCGAGCGACCGAGCTCGTCGATGCTCCGGGTGAGTCGCACCCGCTTCACGCATGGCACGGTCAAAGCGTGCTCGACGTCCCGATGGGGGTGGAGACCTTCCGCGGCCTCGGCACGATGCTCGGCACCTGCTGCGCGACCGTCCTTTCGGACCAAGCCTGCCCCGTCCGCGCGATGCACAATTTGATGCGTTTCTACCGGCACGAATCCTGTGGCCAGTGCACACCCTGCCGGGAAGGCAGCGGTTGGCTCGAACGCTTGCTCGACAAAATCGTAGCCGGCAACGGCACGCTCGATGATTTGAACCGACTGCACGAAGTCGCGAACAGCATCATGGGCAATACCATCTGCGCATTCGGCGAAGGCACCGCGATGCCGGCGCTTGGTTTCTTGCGCAAGTTCCGGCGCGAGTTCGAAGAGTACGTGCGCACCGGCGGGCGCTCCTCCTCGAATCGCCTTGCCTTGCCGCCAAGTCCATTGGTTGGCGCGTCGCCAGCCCTCCACCCCGCGGCCGAGTGACGCTGTTCCACCTTCAAGCGACGTGATGGCGCTCAACCTCCAAAAGACGTCCAAAAGACGAGCCACCAAGGAACCTGTCGATGACCAAGATGCAAACCCTCGAGTGGGCGTTCTTTGCGATCGCTGCACTGCTTACACTTGGGGGCGCTATCGCGACGGTCGCCACGGCGCGCCCGATCCGCTGCGCGATGGGTCTTCTGACAACGATCCTCGGCATCTGCGGCTGCTACTTGATGCTGCACGCCGAGTTCCTCGCGACGATTCAGCTGATCGTGTACGCCGGGGCGGTCGTCATCCTGTTCATCTTCGTCGTGATGTTGCTCGGTTCCGCCGCGACGTCGCCAGCGGACGGGAAGCCGGCTTTCTCGCGCTACCTGAGCGCTGGCATCTTCCTCGCCTGCGTCCTCGGGGCCGGGGGACTGATGATGCGCCTGGCCGCCGAAAAGACCAAGCCGCTCACAGTACCTGCCGTTCAAGCGAGCTACGGCACGATTGAAAAGATTGGCCGCGAGCTCTTCACCGAGAAAGTGATCCCCTTCGAGCTGACCGGCGCGCTGCTGCTCGTCGCGGTCGTCGGCGCACTCGCGGTCGGACGCGGCAAACAGACCGACCCCACTCGCAGGCTCTCGGAAGCGAACGGAGAAGAAGAAGCATGACCATACCGATTCATTACTTTCTCGTGCTTGCAGCCGCGCTCTTCGCGATCGGTGCCGTCGGCTTTCTCGTCCGGCGCAATCTGCTCGTTCTGCTGATGAGCATCGAGCTCATGCTGAACGCCGTGAACCTCACCTTGGTCGCGTTCAACCGGCTCCATCCGGCAAACCACTCCGGCCAGATCCTCGCCTTCTTTGTCATCGCGATCGCGGCCGCCGAAGCCGCCGTCGGGTTGGCTATCATCCTCGCATTCTTCCGCCTACGCGGCACGGTTCGCTCCGACGAAGCCACCGCGCTCAAGAACTGAACGTCCGGGCGCCGAAACCAACGATGGAACAGCTTCGACTTCAATTCCCCTCCGAGAACTTCTCGCTGCTAGCGCTCATCCTTTTGCTGCCGCTCGTCGGCGCTTTTGTGAACGGCTTCTTCGGCAAGCGACTCGGCAACCACGGTGTCCGGACGATGGCCTTGGCCGCCGTCGGTGGCTCTTTCCTCCTCTGCCTCGTGGCCTTCGCCATGTTGGTCGCCGCGCCTCACGACGTGCCCACGGAGGCTCATGCAGTGACGCGCTTCAGCTGGACGGCCTGGCGTTGGTTCACAATCGATGGCGGCACCTCGCCAGTGCCCCTCGACGTCGCCTTCAGCATCGATCCATTGAGCGGCGTCATGATGCTCGTGGTCACCGGGGTGGGTTTCCTTATCCACCTCTATTCGACCGCGTACATGGTCGCCGATCCCGGTTATTACCGGTACTTTGCGTACCTGAATCTGTTCATCTTCTCGATGCTCCTGCTGATCCTCGGCGACAATCTTGCCGTCCTGTTCGTCGGCTGGGAAGGCGTCGGCCTGTGCAGCTACTTGCTCATCGGCTTCTGGTTCGGCGACGAGAAAAAAGCGAGCGCCGGCAAAAAGGCCTTCATCACAAACCGCATCGGCGACTTCGGTCTGCTGGTAGCGATGGCCATGCTTGTCTACTACGCCGGAAGCCTGCGTTTCTCCGAGATCGAGCACAGCCAGTCGGCACTCGGGCAGATGCGTCAGTTGTGGCCGATCCCGGGGCTCGAGCTACCCGCATGGCTCATCCCGACCGTCCCCATTCGCGCCACGACCGCGACCCTCGTGGCCCTCGCCCTGTTCATCGGGTGCATGGGCAAAAGCG
>CANMZR010000405.1 GCA_947502375.1 Polyangiaceae bacterium | reverse complement strand
GTACCGGGAAACTCGGAGGCCGAATTCATTGCATCAGGCCACCGCAGCCTGCTGATAATACTGCGCTTCAAACTCGGCCGGCGGCAGATCCCCGATCGGTGCGAACAAGCGCCGATTTCAGACCCTCAGGTGGCCTACTTTCCGAAGATGTCCACGCAAACGGATCACTCACAGTTGGACGATGGGCATGGGGCGGCTCGAGTCGTTCGCGAGCATTATGACGTGCGGCGCCCTACTCCGGGCGCCATTCCGCGCCCCGCGTGGCGTGATCACCTCGCGCGTTCGAGCGTGAGGCGCCGCGTGAGCGGTCCGGCGTCGGTCTTGATCGAGTCCTTCGCGGGTCCGAAGAACATCTTGCCGTCGGCGAAACGGAAGAAACGCACCTGCTCGGTGCCCACGTAGTCGGGCCGCCACGCGCCCTCGACTTTCAGCGTCACCGTGCCCGCGGCCTCGTCCACCACACAGGGACCGGAATAGGCGATGTACGAACTGAGGAGCATCGCCTTCATCTGCTCGTTTGCCGACCCCTCGCCCGCGAACGCCGGCGTGTCGGTGTTCATGATCTGCACGTAGCACGCGCCGCCCTGCACCACGATGGCTCCGGCCGGACGCGGCCCCCACGGCAGCCGGGCCACCGTGCCGTCGGCACGGAGATCTTCCGCGGCGAGCAGGCGCCAGCGGCCCGTGATGGTGTCGGCCCGAGCCACCTGCGGCGCGAGCCCGACGACGAGGAGCGCTATGGCAAGCCGGCGCATCACCTGCCCGCCGTCTGCGGATACGAGGGGATGATGGGCAGCACGATGTGCGAGGCATGCTGCGGGTCGTGGTAGACGGAATTGGTTGCCACGCGCCAGCGGCGGTTGTCGTTCAGCGTCTCGCCCGTGTTCGGGTTGACGTCGAAGCGCGGGAAGTTGCTGCTCGATACATCAAGGCGGATCCGGTGGCCCTTCTTGAAGACGAGCGAGGTCGGATACATCTCGATGGTGAATTCGTACGGCTGCCCGGGCGTGAGCATCTCGGCCTTGCCGCCGTTGCGATAGCGCGCGCGGACGATGCTGTCGCCCACGTTCAAGTCCACGCCGGACGGGAAGTCGCGGCTTGGCGGATACACGTCGATGAGCTTCGCGGTGAAGTCCGTGTCCGGTCCGTCCGTGGCCGCCCACAGCTTGACGATCAAGCGGCCGGTTACTTCCACGTCGCGCTCGAGCGCCGGGGTCTGGTAGACGAGGATGTCGCTGCGCGACGAGAGCGGATTGCCGTTGGTGCACTGCCACACGCCCACGGCGCAGCGCTGATCCACCGCGCCCTGCACCATCAAGTCCCCCTGCGACGACACGTTGCCGCCGAGCGTCGGCACGGGGTGCTTCGGGTCGAACGCGTACGACGTTGGCTGGGAGTCGCCCGGCTTGTCCGGCGACAGCGTGCCGTTGGCGTGCAGGTAGTAGGGCGTCGGCGCCGTGCGCGCGAGCGGCCACTCCTGCTCGTCGCGCCACGAGCCGCCGACGAAGATGCGTCCCTCCGCGGTCTTGTGCGCGTCGCCGCCACCCATCACGTAGAGGCGGACGGGCGCCTCGCGCTCGATCCCGTTGTCCATCCCCTTCAGCCAGCGATCCATCCAGCGCTGCCGCCAGGGGTTGAAGTCGAGCGCGGCGTCGGGCGTGAACTGCGCGTTGCCGGCAAACGACCGCGTCTGGCCGCCGTGCGTCCAGGGCCCGACGATGAGCCGCTGCAGGCTCTTCTTGGCTTTCTTCAGCTCGGGGTAGTTCATGTTGGCCACCTGCGTGCCCCACGAGTCGTACCAGCCGGTGACGTGCTGGATGGGGATGTCCTTGTACTCGGCCAGGTGATCGACCACGCTCGAGCCGGCGTTCTTCCAGAAGTCGTCGTACTCGCCGTGCTTCATCGCCTCGACGATCCAGGCTTCGTAGTCGAGCGCAAACTTGAGCGGCGTCGTGCCGGGTCGCAGCGGCAGGCTCAACACGTAGTCGCGAACGTGCAGGCCCATCTCCGACAAGGCGTCAGCCGCCGCGAGTGTAGTTGCGGCGCGGGTGGAGGCGATCGGCGCATTCGGTCCGCCCGCCGCGTTGCCCATCGTCAGCACCCAGTTGAAGAACCGCAGTTCGAAGGCGCCGTTGTGGCGGACGCCGTAGTGACCCGTGTTCGACATCGCGTCCACCGGGATCATGGTCTTCAGATACGGCGGGTTGGCGATGGCGAGCGCGTGCTGCGTCGCGCCGCCATACGACGTGCCGACGGTGCCGAGGTTGCCGTCGAACCACGGCTGCAGGCCCAGCCACTTCGCTGTGTCGAAGCCGTCGTTCGGGTCGTCCGCAATTGGCCGCCAGTGGCCCTCGGACTTGTACCGCGAGCGCACGTCCTGGGCGATGACGATGTAGCCGCGGGGGACGAAGTAGGCGGCCGTGGCCGCGATGCCGTCCTTGTTGTACGGCGTGCGTTCCATGATCGCGGGGAACTTGCCCTCGGCGGGCGAGCCGTTGGTGGCCGGCCGATAGACGTCGGTGGCGAGCTTGATGCCGTCGCGCATGGGCACCATTACGTCGCGCATCACGGCAACGCCGAAGGGGGCGTCGGCCGCGGCGTGGCGTGGCGGAGCCGACCCAGAGATGACGGCAAGCGACGCGACGACGAGCAGCGCGACACGGGCGCGAAGCGACGGGCGGGCAGGATGCATGGAACCCCCTTGGACGTGTGAAGCGCGCTGAGGATAACACGACCCCCCAGCGATAACATGGACGCCTGCCTTCATGACGCTCCTGACCGACGCCCTGACGAGCCGGCTGCTTCAGGCGGCCCACGCCCAGTGCTGGAACGTATCCGTGCCGGCGTTCGCTGCGGCACTGGAGCGGAGCGTGGCGAAACTGGGCGAGTGCGCTTGATCCGATTTGGTGGACAGTTTAACTACGCTGCCTGAGCTAGTGCCCGCCGCGCGAACTCTGCCGGACTGATCTGGCCAAGTGTCGAGTGCCGACGCTTCTGGTTATAGAACACTTCGATGAAATCGAACGACTCCATCTTGGCCTCACCGTGGCTGTCGAAGCGTTCAGCCTCCTCGCTTTTGACGGTGGCGAAGAAGCTCTCCATCACCGCGTCGTCGTAACAATTCCCGCGTCGGCTCCACTTGAACTCAAACGGCCTATTTCGCAACTCGCTCCCAAACGATTGTCGTCTCGACCGTTGGCGCTGTCAGCTCGGCGGAGTCGACCTTGAGAACGAGACGGTCCGAGCCCTCGAACCTGAACCAACGCTTGCGCACCTTGCCGACCAAGTTCGGTCGAACGGAGCTGTCGACATGATGCAATACGAATCCTTCTTGAGCATGAAGCTCAACTCGGCTGCAGTACGCGTCCGAGAACACGACGGCGGGCACCGCCTCCGCCGCAGTCGCCGTAGTCCGGTCGGCCCACTGCGGTCGGGTCGGATCCATGAGAACGGCGCACATGCGGCCCGTGTCGGTATAGATCAAGGAGCCCACGCTCATTCGGTTTGGCTGATTCGTGCCATCGATCAGGCGATCTGTCAACGATATGAGTCTCCATGCGCCGACGATCGAGGGTGACGTGCTTTGAGCGGCCGCCCAAAGTGGCGACAACGAAAAAGCCACAGCGAGAGTCACGAGCTTGCGACGTGCGTGCATGAGGGCCTCCTAAGCCTTGGGGGGGTACTTGCCGCTTCCACGACTTGCGCCACACAGCGGCCACCAGGATGCTTGAGGGCGGCAGTCCTTTGCTGGTCGTGGCCAGCATCCTCGGTTGGAGTCCATCGACCGCTGCGCGGATGGCGAAGCGTTACTGCCACATTGGCAACGTCGCCCAGATGAACGCGGTGGAAATGCTGATGGTGGACTGCAACGTCGAAGAATCCGACACAGGGGGGCACAAAAAGGGGCACAGCGAGACGCCGCTTACCCTCTCGGAACACCGTAAGTTATTGAAACTAAGTGGCTCCTCGGGCTGGACTCGAACCAGCAACCCTCCGGTTAACAGCCGGATGCTCTGCCATTGAGCTACCGAGGAATACAGGCAGGACTTCTCTCGTTGAGAAGAACCCTAATGTTAGGACAAAACGGGGCGCTAGGGCAAGGCATCCGCTAAGCGGCGCGGGTGGAGTTCCCAGCATTCAATGGACACCCTGTCGCCGTGGTCCGCCAATTGCCGCGCTTGATAGCTGCCCGGATCGCGCCGCCGCGCACAAAGACCGAAGGCGGGCTCGAATACCTCGAGCCACGCCGTCAACCGCGCGGCCTACCAACTTCGGCGCATTTGTACAATGTCTTCAAATGTGATCACTCACGAACGCCGCGATTCCTTCCAGAATCACGCAAGCGCCTCAACCAAGTCGTACTAGAATCTGTCGATGCGACTGTTTCTGCCTCGCTTGGTGGTCCTGCTCGGGCTCGCGCCGACCTTGGTCTCGGGCCAAGAGGCGAACCTCGACCGCAAGCCCAACCTTCAGGGCATCTGGAATTCGGCGACCGCGACGCCGCTCGAACGCCCCC
>CANMZR010000404.1 GCA_947502375.1 Polyangiaceae bacterium | reverse complement strand
CAAGGATGGCGGCAAGGATGGCAGGCTGCCGCGCGCAGACGGTAGAGCAGGTGACGTCGCCACAGGCGCGCGTCTCAGCCAGGGTGGGGCAGCATCCTCGAGGAACGCTACGTTTTCGCAGGTAGCCTCGTCGCTGACGCCGTCTTCGGGGTTGCCGAGCAGCGAAGTGTCCGTCCCTCCAGGGCGGCGCCGTGTCCGTAGCGTTGCTTCTCCTTGCTCGGAAGGTGGCTGAGCGGCTTTGCCGCGAACGCTTGGTCGAGGCTCCCCGCGCAACTGGGCCACGAGCTCGCTCAACCCCGTGTCGGAAAGACGTCGCCCAGGTCCTGCGACGGCCACGAAAATTTTGCCGGGTTCGTGGCGGTGGGCGAGCGGCGCTTGGCCACGAAACGTCACGCAACATAGGCCACGGCGCCCATCGAACCAAACCGTGTCAATGGGCATCGGGAGTTCCCGACGCAGGCCGTCTCGTTCGATGAAAGCTTGCGGTTGAACGTTCGGAAGCCTGGTCGTGAGCGTTGCGTGCTCCGGGTGCAGGCCGCTCAGACGGAGTTCTGCATCGGGCGCGATGTCACGCAAGCGCTGGTCGAGCGGGGCCGTATTGAAGACGCCCCAATCAACGCCCTCTGTCAGCACAAACTCGTCGGTGCCTTCGGGTACCCTTTCGGGTCGTTCCGGCGTGAGCGAGGCATGCCCCGCAAGCGCATGGGCGAAGTCGCCGCGGACGCTCACGCGCTTGTCGAGGGTGCCGATGCAAAGCCGCACTTCGTGCGAAGCTCCGTCGGCTACGGACCGTGGCGCAAACGCTGTGACATCGACCGCGCCTCGGGCAGGCACGTGATCGGAAGCCGCGAAAATGCGATCATCGGCACACTCCGTCGTGCGGACGTCCGCGGTGTGAATGGGCTCCTGACGTTTTCCAAGGGCCGACATCTCGGGGCTCAAAACGAACGTCAGTTTGCAGATGACGGCGAGCGACCAGGGGCCTTCGGCGATGCGCCAGTGAACGGCCGAGACGGGGACGGGCGCAAGCGAGACAACATCCATGCGTCGAAGAAAACTAACACGGAATCCGCTCTTTGCTCGTTCTCAGTCAGTGCGGAACAAGCGGCCGTGGAATGAGACGTGGTAGCCTCCGACGATGGTGTCTCGGCATCGAAGCGGTCTCGGGTTTCTGGCGGCGACCGTCATCACAACACGCACGTTGCCTGAGCTTCCCGAGACGTACACCCCTCAGGGCAGGGCGGAGTCGGCGCGAGCCCCTCGTCCGGTGCGACACTTTCTGTGCCCACCTCGAGCGGTTGCGGTTGCCGAATGACCGACTCGATCGCTGCGGATGCGCGCGCTCTCACGTCGGCGGGTCTCCTCGGGTTGGGACGTGCCTTACGCCGTCGTCGCGGGGCACACAGGTGAGCGAGGCGGTGAGCGAGTTCGAAGAAGTGACCCGCCAGGCCCTTTTGGGCTGGGGGTTCTGCAATGCCATGGTGGCGCCGCTCGGAACGGGTCTTGTCAACCGAACGTTCCTCGTTGAGCACGCCAATAAAAACTTCGTATTGCAACAAGTCAACGCGATTTTTGATCCGCGCATCCACGAGAACATTCACGCGGTGACGAACCTGCTCGCCCGGGCAGGGCTGACGACTCTGGAGTTGGTGCCCACGCTCGACGGACGTCTTTGGAGCGAGTCGGCCGGCGTCTGGCGAATGTACCGGCACATCGATGGGGTCTCGTTCGACACCGCGACGAGTGGCGCCCAGGTGCGCTCGGCGGGGCGTCTGGTGGGCACTTTTCACGCGGTCCTCGAACCAGCCGCCCTCGAGTTCGTTGGCGCGCGGTTGGGCGTTCACCATACGGAGCGCCATCTCGCATCGCTTCAGCGCGCGCTCGTGGCGCACGAGGGGCATCGGCTGATGAACGACGTACGGCCCCTCGCTGAGGAGCTCGTGCTTGCCGCAGGGAGGCTGCCGAGCTTGCCCGAACTTGCCCTGCGGCCTGGTCACGGCGATCTCAAGCTGAGCAACGTGCTCTTCGAGCGGACGGAGCCTTCGCGCGCTCTCTGCTTGGTCGATCTCGACACCGTGGGTCCGATTCATCTCGCCCACGAACTCGGCGATATGTGGCGCTCCTGGTGCAATCGCGCGACCGAGGACGATGCAGAAGCCAAGCTCGATCTCGACATCATGCGTGAGAGTTGGTTGGGTTATTGCGAAGGCCTTGGACGTTCGCTCACGGCTGACGAGCGTGAGTCGGCACTCCTGGGCATCGAGTGGATAAGCCTCGAACTCTCGGTGCGCTTCGCGGCCGATGCGCTGAACGAAGCCTATTTTGGCTGGAATTCAGTAAAATTTGCGTCGCTTGGGGACCACAATCTGCGACGTGCTCGCGGGCAGTGGTCGCTTCATCGTGCGGTGTGCCGCACGAGGCAGGAGCGTCGATCGCTCCTTGATTCGACCGGCTGACGGACGCTCCGAACTTGCACGCGCGATGGGGCAACACCGAGCCGCCCTTCGAGCCGACCCGTGGCCGGGCGATGAGACTCGGGCCGAAAAGTTCAGCCGCCGTTTTTCTTCGCGAGCGCTTCGAGGCCCGAGTAAACCCCGGAGTAGCCCATCTGCGTGAACGTGACCTTCATCGTGCGCGGATCGACGTAGTGCTGCATCGGAGTGCCGACGGAGCTCGTGTAGGCCAACGAGAACTGCGGATCGCTCATCACGGACACGTCGAGAAGGTTGTACTTCACCTTCCACTGCTGCGTAGACACCAACGTGGGGGGGCCGTCGTCTGGGGCATCCACCATCAAAGTTACCGCGCGGATCCCCATCGGTTTCCACTTCTGCATCAGGTTTGAAAGCGAACTCGCTTCCTGGGCGCAAGCGCTTCAGCCAAACTGCGACGTATCGAAGAAGATTGCGGTGATCCCCTTCGAGCCATCGCAGTCGAACAACTCCTCGATGTTAAGGTTGCCTTGAACCATTCCGCCAGCGGGGTATCCCTGCCAATTCAACGAGGGCGGCAGTGTGTTCCCTAACGCCACGCCATACGGTCCGGCGGGGTACGTGCACGAGGAGCCGCTGCTCGAGCTCGCGACCGCCCCGCTGCCGGAAGTCGCGCCGGAAGTCGCGCCGGAAGTCGCGCCGGTGCCGGCTCCCGCTGTCGCCCCCGTCCCCGAAGTGGCCCCGTTCGTCACGCCCACTGCGACCGTAGCGGTGGCGTCGAGCGAGCTCGTTTGCCCACCGACGCCATCGACGAATTCAACGCCGCCGGCGCCGGTCACCGAGTTGCAGGCAAAGTTGCAGGCAAAGAGCGTCCCGAGGGCAACGAGCCGTCCGACGTCACGGAACTTTTTCACTTCCAAACGCTAGCGCGAGTTCGCTCACTTGTAGTGAGAATTACGCTAGTTCCAGGTGCAATCGCACCATTCTTCGCTGCGACGCCAAAGTTCGGCGGCGACGGTCGCGTCCTCGGCGACACGGCTCGGACGTTTTTCGGCTGAGCGGTCGTAGTAGCGCCCAGTCTCGTTCGCCAAAGCCGGTGTCAATGCGCAATGGAGGGTGGTCTTGGCGCCTTCTTCGTTGGTGATCATCCCGAGTTTCATGAGGGAACGGAAAGGCCAAGGTACGTTTCGCCAGACGTCGGACGCGACGACACCGGGATGCAGCGAATAGGTGGTGACTCCGGTGCCTTTCACGCGGCGCCCGAGCTCGGCCGCAAACAGGACGTTCGCAAGTTTCGAGTGGGCGTACTCGCCGAGGCCGGTGCGACTCGGCGTTCGCAGACGAGCGGCATCGAAGTCGATTTTTTTCGCACGGTAATGAGCGCGGCTCGCGACCACGACGACGCGGGCTTCTCCCGCTTCGAGAAGACGCTTACGCAACAGGCAGGTGAACAGGAAATGGCCGAGGTGGTTCGTGCCGAAGTGAATCTCGAAGCCGTCCTTGGTCTGCCCGCGCGTGCCCGCCAGCCCCGCGTTAGCGACGAGCAAATGAAGCGGCTCGCCGCGCGCCAAAAACGTCTCGGCGCAGCTGCGCACGGAGGCGAACTGCCCGAGGTCGAGGGGCAAAAACTCAGCGACTCCACCGGCTGCACGTATTTCCTCGACGACCGGGCGCGTTCGCTCCTCGGAGCGGCCGGCAAGAATCACTTTGGCTCCCTGTCGCGCAAGCTCGAGCGCCGTCACGCGCCCAATGCCGGTGTTGGCCCCTGTGACGAGGCAATTCTTGTTCGCGACGTTCCAGCTCATGGGCGGGAGCCTAGCGCGCCGAGTCCATCGAAGCGACGGGTATTCCAACGCCTTCTATGTTGGCGAAAACGTCAAAATACCCTCGATTTCGACGGATATGGACTCGGCCAGCTGCTGTTATTTGGCCCTCGATTCTAACGAATCGAGGGCCTAGGGCACAGAGGGCCCGCGACTTTCGAGAATAAGCTTGCGAATCAGCTAGACCCTCGCCGAAAAGGCCCTAACCTCACTGGCTCTTGCAAATTGCCAACGCGGGGGACCCTCGCCCAAAAGCGTCGCGAGCGACGAATCCCTAGGAAGT
>CANMZR010000403.1 GCA_947502375.1 Polyangiaceae bacterium | reverse complement strand
CACCGCTCCCGCCGTCCCCGCCGGGAACCTGACGGGCGTCGAGCTCGTCACTGCAAGCCAGGGCGCATCCTCCAAGAACGAGCAGACTCAGGCAGGTCTTGAAACGCGACACGAGGGCCGTTCTCGGTCAACTTCGCGCTGGCCGCAAGTTCGTAACGCGTCCGTTTAGGCTGCAATTGAGAAAGAATACGTGTCCGACGGCTCGCGGGTGCTCGGATGAAAATCGTGCCGTGATGACCGTGGCAGCGAAGGACGCGGGCAGGCTTTGCCGCGCGGTCACGTACCGAGGCCGGGAAGAACTTTGGTGCCGTCCTCCCCGAACTTCTTGCCGTCGGCATGGGTCTTCATGGAGACGCCGAGTTGAGTCGCCACCGTGATGTGAAAGTCAGCGAGCGTGTCTGGCTTGGTTTGTCCAACCGGCACTCCCGAGTTGAAAATCACGTGTTTTCCTGTGATAAACGCGCCGCCACCCGAGCCGGCAACGATGATTGGCAAGTCATTCGCCAGATGCTTGTCGGGCTCGCCAAGCTCACTGCCGAAGACGACGACGCACTGGTCGAGCAAGGTTTTCCCATCGGGCTCGACGTACGCGTCGAGTTTCCCGAGCAGGTAGGCAAAGCGCTCCAGCTCCCACGTGTTGATAGCCTCGAGCTTCGCCAGGTAAGCGGCTTGTCGTTCCTGCAAGGTGCCCGGCTCACTCGCTAGCGGCGCGCTCCAGTGGCTGTAGGTGTGCTTTGACTCCATGAGCTTCTTTCCTTCGTGCTCGACCCAATCGTAAGCCCCGGGGAAAGACGCGCCGCCTGCCTGGCGCATGAACGTGATGACCCGTGTGAGGTCGCACTTGAAGGCGAGGGCCATCAAGTCGGCCATCAGATCCACCTTCTCGGGGTAGGTCCAATTGCCGGATGAAAAACCGCTCACTTCGCAGGTACCCGCAGCGCTCATCGCACTGGCCTTGAGCTCGGCCTCGTCGACTGCGGTCAAGTACTGTTCGAGCTTCGCCCGATCGCTCGTGCCGAGCTTTCCGTGAAGGGTCTTTGCGTCCTTACCCACGACGTCGAGCACCCGCAACTTACGGGCCTTTCGGCGCGCCAACTCCGCTGCGCTGACGCCCGTCGCGTTGGACGCAAAGAGCGTGGTGAACATCTCGTAGGGATCGCTCAGTTGAGCCAACGGGGTCTGTGCGTCGGCCCACGAAACGAACCCGAGGTAAGCGCATGGCCAGTTCCCGCTGCAGTTCCCGTTGGATCCGGGGTGGAGTCCAAGTTGCAGCGAACGGTGCGGCGTCACGTAACCAAAGGATTCGGCCACCACCTGGTCTATCGACTTGGCGACGCTGAACGGTGAGCTGTCGACGTGGGTTCCAGTCAGAAAGCTCGCTGTCTGTTGGAAGTGTGCGCCGTTCGAGTCCTTGTCCTCCGGTCGGTAATTGCCTGGAGCGTTGTCGAGACCGCTCAGCACGAGCAGTTTTTTTCGAAAATCGTGGCCTTTGCCAGCATCGGAAAGCGGCGCAAGAAACCGCGGCAAGGAGGGTTGTGACGTGAGTTCTTTGCCCGCGAGCGTCGCTGTGATTGCGCCCCATGCTCCCATGTTGAAGCCGTTCGGCACGTAGTAATGCAGGAGCCTCCGAGGCTTTTCGTCCGGCCCCCCTTCCGCGCCGCTCGGCAACAGGCTCGCGAGGACGGGCAGGGCGAGGCACGCGCCGAGTCCACGCAGGAAGCGACGGCGACCAGGGGCAGCGTTCACGGTCATCGCTCAGTTCCCTTTCATTCCAAAGATGTCCGCGTACTCGCCCGGACGTTCAGGCCGCCGAGCTCGAAACAAGGGACTCATCACGATCGCTCGAACGAGCCCCCGAAGGGTGTGCCCGCTCTCGCGAAAGCGCCGCTCCACGTCCTCGACAGAACACGCGTCGAGGCGTTGCGGATCGGAGCCGAGCGCATAAATGAGTAGCTTTTTTGCTACGCAAGCTGGATAGGAGGGGTCGTTCTTCACGAACTGGATGGTCGCGCGATGGTCGGCGAGCAGCGACCTGTCCGGCAACTCCGCGGTCGAGTCGACCGTCGTTCCGTTCGGGTAGCTGTCGCGCCAGCGGCCAACGGGGTCAAAGTGCTCGAGCGTGAACCCGAGTGGGTCCATCTGGCCGTGGCAGCCAGCGCAGGAAGGAGAGTTTGCGTGTTTTTTTAGAAGCTCCTTTGGCGTTAGCACTGTCGCATCGTTCTCATCCAACATGGTATCCACCCCCGGCGGCGGGGCACCCGGCGGACGGCACAAGAGCTGCTCCAATATCCACTTGCCCCGCTTTGTTGGCGACGTGCGGGACGGATGCGAGGTGAGCGTCAACATCCCCGCGGTCGCCAAAAGCCCGCCGCGCCCGACGCCGGCGACGTTTACCTTTTCGAACGAGCTGCCTAGGTCGTTCGATGGGAGCCCGTAGTACGTGGAAAGACGCTTATCCAGGAAGCTATAGGGTGAGTCCAACAACGAAAAAATAGTCTCATCGTGCTGCAGGGCGTTGGCGAAGAGCGCGCGCAATTCCCCGGCCATCGAAGCACGCAGCCCGTCGTCGAACTCAGGAAAAAGGCTCGCATCCGGAGCGACTTGGCGGAGCGCATCAAACTGAAGCCAGGCGGCCGCGAAGTGATCGACAAGTGCCGCCGCACGCGGATCGGCGAGCAGCCGGTCGAGCTGTTTTTCGAGTGCCGCAGTCTCATTCAGATGGCCTTTGGTCGCTACCGCCAGCAGAGCGTCGTCGGGTGGCGAGCTCCAAAGAAAATAGGCGAGTCGCGTCGCGAGCTCAAAACCGTCCAGTGGCCGGGTAGCCGGGACTGCCTCGGCGGCTTCGAGTTCAGGTCGAAACAAGAAATTCGGTGACAGGAGGGCGGCTTCGAGAACGGCTTCGAGACCGTCCTTGAATGTCTCGCCCGCGGCCTTCGCATCCTGCATGAGAACCCCGTAGCGCGCGACCTCCTCCGCGGAGGCTGGTCTGCGCCAAAGGGCCGTGAGTGCGTGAAGGATCGCCTCGTCACGGCAGGCCCAATCGGTGCAGATGAGATAGCGCTCGATGCGCGCTTGATCGGGCGCGGGCAACTCACTTGCAAGGGGTCCGGCAAGCGTGACGCTGTCGACGTCGAGCATCACGTCAAGCTCGTCGCGTGCCCAAAAAACGGGATTTTCGTGCCAGACTCGCAACGTGTGAGCACCGGCATCGAGCACCATCTGGAAATTGTACGTGCTCCAATTGCCCATCACCGCATGGTCTTTTTGATTCCCGAGCACGTCCGCAGCTGGGCCGACGGGCTTGCCATCGACCGTCACGAGGAGCTTTGGTGCGACGTCTTCGGCCAGCAAGAGCCAAGGGCCATCGTGGTTCGTCTGGTGGTCGGTACAGTCCATGTCAAGGGCGGGGTCGCTGCACGTAAAGTGGCTCGCGTTCTGGCCTCGCGCGAGAATCGAAACCGTGTAGGTGCCGCTGTATGGGAAAGCCGTAAGCCCGACGGTGACGTAGCTTTGAATGCGCTGAAAGTGGTAGTAGGCGCCAGCGACCGGAGCCCCCTGACCGGCGGTGGGCTTCTGCCCGGAAAAAATGAACCCTGGGAGGTCCTCGCCTTCGAGGGTTCGGTCGAGCCCGGTCGGCACGAGGAGTGTCTCTCGGGCCAGCCTGCTCGCCGCAGAGTGATAACGATCGAGATGCCCAATTGAGAGCGTTTGTGCTGATGAAACGCTGTCAAATCCGTAAGCGTGATCATCCGCGGCGAGCCCGGTTCCTGCTGCCGTGGCATCTCCGAGAGCGCTTGCGACGGTGCGGTCGTATTCAAAATTCGACAGCCGGCGCAGCAGCACGTTGCCGGGGTCCAAGGAGACACCACACGAAGGTGCCTCGAGACCGCTTGCCTCGAGGTCGCACGCGAACGAGGTGACCTTCGCCACGTCCGCGTCCGACCATCGCTGGCCGCCAAGCGGCATGCGCTTCGGGTCGGTCCGCGTGAGCATCGTGAGGAGGTTCCGGTCGCCGGCGCTCGCGAGGTATCCCTTCGCCCAAAGGTGTTCGAGCGTTTCGTGCGCTCCGGGCCAAACAGTGAAGGCTTGGGATTTGTCCGGGGCATGGCAGGTCGCGCACCCGCCGGCCTCGCTACCGCGTACGAGCAGTGGATGCACATCGGTTGCGTAGCGCGCCTCGAGCGCAGTCAGCGTCATGCCTTGGGGATCCACACACGTGCCCCGCGGTGCCTCGCTCTCGCAACCGGTGAGCAGCAGGAGCGCGAGCGGCAGCGCACACCCGAGCAAAGTCACCGAAGATCCCATTGCACAACGATATCCAATAAAAGCCCAGGAACAACACCGTTTTGAACCGCAACCTTCGAAACCTTGGAACCCCCGAACTTCGGGAGCGCTGCCTTCCTTCCGTACGGTGCTAGTGCCTCGATTCATCGGAATCGAGGGGTAAGTAAACCGCAGTGCCCGAGTCAATAGCCTGGCAACTCGATGGCTCATTCGATGTCCTCGCCAAAACGGGGACGTTGAGTTCCCCATCGTTTGGATG
>CANMZR010000402.1 GCA_947502375.1 Polyangiaceae bacterium | reverse complement strand
GCCGATGGGCATGCAGCCGATGGGCATGCAGCCGATGGGCATGCAGCCGATGGGCATGCAGCCGATGGGCATGCAGCCGATGGGCATGCAGCCGATGGGACCGGGGCCTCGGCCGCCAAAGCGGGGGATGCCGCTCGGCGGTATCCTCGTAATCGCCGCCTTGTTCACGGGAGCCATTCTCGGTGGAATGTATTACCTGCAGCACCGAGAGGGAGGCGACGAAGCGCCGACGAAGAAGCCGCAACCAGTGACTCAGGCAGGAGCCGAACCGTCTCCCTCGAATGAAACCGCCCAACCAGGCGGCGAAATCCCCACGTCCGAGGTGACCCCACCGTCGACTGAGCCGACGCCGATCGGGAACCCAAGGGCGGGCACTCCCGGCACCGTCACCACCGCAGCGACTCGACCGACGGCTGCTCCGACCGTGACGGGAACACCCACGGCGACCTCCACCACGACGACCCCCGCCACGCCGACGTCCCCGCGTCCTTCGGATCCGTGGGTCCTTCCAACGGTACTTCCCACTTTTCCCGGTCTACCACCGGGCTTTCCGACCATTCCCGGACTTTCCTTTCCCGGTGCGCCTGCTCCTCAACCCGAGGCCACGCCCGCCACGACTCCGACGACGCCGCCAGCGAGCACAGGGCGGCGTTTTCCTCGCATTCGCGTGCCGTGACCATGCGCTATCGGAGTTCGTAAGGTCATGCGCCGTTCGGCCGCCGACCGGCTGCGTGAGAGCGCCATCGAGGTGCTCAAGGGCGCGATGCGAACGGGCGCATTGCTCGAACAATTGCAATGGGGGCCGGAGGTCAAACGACGCTTTTTCGCGGCGCGCGCGCGTCGACTTCCGACGCCTACGTACCCTATCGATCGAGCTGCGACCCGCGCGAGCGTCTCGGCTTTGCTTGCGTTCCGCCGCGTGCTGCGTGGCAGCGAGGCCCTGACGCGAATGCTCCGGGGAGCGACCGACAGCGCTCTGGCGGCGCATCGAATGCTTCTCGCGGTGGAGACACCCCGTTTTTACGAGTTGTCGTGTCGACAGTACGGCGGAGCGCGCTCGATGGCACTCGACGCAGACTCGACGAACCTCGACCTCGCGCGGCATATCGGGGCGCGCCTTGGGCAGTTCAAACCTGCGCTGCGAACGGACGAAGCAACATTCGACGCTCGAACGTTCGTGGCGATGCTGAGCGAACGCCTTCGCATCCAACATCCAGGGCTTGAAGTTGCGTTCGCCATCGATTCAGGGATCGCGGCCAAAGTGATGGCGGGTGTCGGACGGGTGCGCGTACGCGAAGACGCACGATTCAGCGCACTCGAAACGGAGAGTCTGTGGCTGCATGAAATCGAGACGCACGTCATCACAGGCCAGAATGGCAAGCTGCAACGCTTTCTTCCGTTCTTGAAGGCGGGGGGCCCTCGCAGCACCCGCACGCAGGAGGGACTCGCGGTATTTTCTGAGCTTCATGGACGAGCGCTTGGAATCGAACGGCTGCGGCGGCTCGTCGAACGTGTGGAACTCGTCGCCATGGTCGAAGAAGGTGCCAACTTCCTTGACGTCTACGGGCACGTTCTCAACCAAGGGCGCGATCCCGACGAGGCCTACCTCGACGCCATGCGCGTTTTTCGCGGTGCTCCGCTCGACGGCGGCGCCCCGTTCACGAAGGATGCCTGCTACCTTTCCGGCCTTGCCGAAGTTTACAATTTCCTGCGAATTTGTATGAATCTCGGTGCTTTTGAGCTCGCTGAGGTGCTGGTGAGCGGACGCCTCGCCCTCGACGATCTGGACGAACTCGTCGAGTTGCGCCGGAACGGGCTCCTCACCCCACCACGGCACCTCCCGAATTGGCTCCGCAACTGGGAGGAGCTCGTCGCCTACTTCGCATTCACGTCGTTTTTGAACGAAATCGAGCTCCCTCCTCTCGAGCGGCGTTTCGCGCGCGTGCGAAATCTCGTGCGGCGTGCTCAGTCTCTCCGATAGCCCGAAAGCAAGTCTTCGGTGAGCAACGCGGCGAGCTCGGCGTAGCCTTTCGGCACGAGATGCACGCCGTCTTTCGCGGCTTTTTGGTCATCACGCCACTTTGCAAGCGACCCCGTGCCACCCATCGTTTTCCAGGTGTCCCAGAAGGCGCAGCCGGCTTCCGTGGCGGCGCGCTGAAGCGCCACGACGATCGGCGGAATTTGCGCTGCGCGATCCGTACGATCCGCGGGCCCTATCACCATGCAAGCTGCGTTGGGAGCGACGAGCTTGGCCCGACGCACCAACTTCACTGCGTTTTCACGGTAACTATCGGGTTTGCCGACCACGTCGCTCGCCTCGTTCCCACCGAACTCGAACACGAGGAGGTCGGTCGCATGCCGCCCAAGCTCGGCTCCCCACGCCTTCTCGTCCCAAGCCAGGGCCGTAGCGTAACGGGCACCGTTGATTCCGAGGTTGTCGAGCACCACGCCCGGATTCAGTCCAGGGTCGGTCGTCACCCAAACCCCACAAAAATCGGGGGTGCCTTCCTGTACCTGGAGCTCGAGTTGATGCGCACCGTGAGTCTCATGCTCGAGGTGATGAAGCAGGTTCAGGTCCGCTCGCGTCGCGGAGACAAGCCGGGTCGCACCGTCGAAGGCCACCTGGAAGCGGTCGAGCTCACTGGCGGGCTTGTAACAAAGGTCCCAGCGCAGCGTTTTTTGCGCGAGCTCCGAGTCGGTAACGTGAATGCCGGCGACCCGTTTACCGGCAAATCCTGCATTCAATACACCCCCGAGGCCGAAGGCCCCGTCACCCCATGGGGCCACGGAAGAAGGCTGCTTCGGGCGCATGCGCCAACTGCCTCGCAGGACGAAGTCCACGTCCTGGTGTCGGTAGTGGTCCATGCCGATGTGCACAAACCCGGGGCCCGCGTTTCCGAAACGCCGTTGCAGCGCGGACCGGACACCCCCCGTCCAGAAATCAGCTTGCGCGTGAGAATCACCAAGCCAAACGATGCGAACGTGCTGCCTTCGCTGGTGGTGTTCGAGCGCCCGGAGCGCATCGTGAAAGGATGCCAGGGCCCCCGTGTGAGGCGGACCCTTGACCGGCGCGGCACTCGACCCCTCAACCGGCGCGGCGCTCGTCACCACGGTGGGCGACGGCGCTGAAGGTAGCGCGGCCGAAGGCAGCGCGGTCGAAGGCAGCGCGATCGAAGGCAGCGCGATCGAAGGCAGCGCGGTCGAAGGCTCGGCGCCCCGCTCCGGGGCGGTGGTCTCAAGACGGGGTGCGCTGCTAAACGCGCTGGCAGAACTCGTGACCGGCGCGAGGCTCGAAGAACTCGAAGGAGTACAGCCGAAAAGGCTCGCGGCAAAACCTAGCGAAACCGCAACCGTCCGTTTTGAGGCCATGGCTTGGTCTATGCTTGGCAGCCGGTCCGAGGCAAATTACGGACCCAGGAAAGCCACCCATCGGTGAATTGAGCGTGCTCCGCCCCGCCCATTTCTCAACCGCTCGTCGGCGATGGGCCAGGACGTTCGACTTGAGCGGCATCACGCTCCGACAAGTACCGTGTCGATGCCTTGATTGGCGTCGGCGGATTCGGGGTCGTCTATCGGGGCTGACCCATCCCCTCAAGTAATCCCAAAAAGGCGCACAGAAAATCGCATGTTCCTTGAGGACATCGGCGTACGCCGTCATGAGCAAGACGAGTCGATCCTCGCGAAGCGCGGGGCTCGCTGAATACCCATAGAGCCCCTGACTGTAGAGAGACATTGTGCGCTTGTTGTTGGTGTTGGCCTGAAACGATGGGATCGAGGCCACAACGCTCTCCGGCCGCGCGTTCCGGAGGGCGCGCGCGAGGTAGAACTCGATGCGACCACGCTGGCGATGTTGCTCGACGGCAGCGATGTGCGGGCATCGATGTGCAGCCCTCAATGTGGACGCCCTAGCGCGTCGCATAACGCGCCCGCAAACTTACACTCATCGCGCAGCGCTTGCGAATAGCTGGGTTTCGAGCTTAGCGAAGGTGGCGGCCGTTAACGGGTAGGTGGCGGCCGTTGGCGGATAACCAGCGACGATGGACGAAACTCGGGTAGGCGATGCGCATGTCGCGGTCCATCGCACTCGACGCGTTGTTCGTGCGAGCTCGCGGGCACGGGTTGGGTGAACGTGCCCACTGCCACTGGCGGATTCAAGACCACCGACCGGTACTGGCAGAGGACGTCAACGCCAGAATGCGGCACTTTGAGCCGGATGGAGCGCGGGATGTCGAGCGCGCCCGGGCCGGATTGACCGCGATAACCGAGGCGTCACGGCGGAGGCGCCACGCTCAGCCCTCGAAGATGTCGGCCGCGCTCGACGCTGACGAAGCTCGCACGAGCCAGCGGTCGAGCTCAGCGATGTCGTTGGACGCGCGGATCCGAGCCGTGTCCCCATCGGTGACGGCGCAACCCCTGGCGTGGAGTAGGACGAGGAGTCCGTCGGCCCGACCGGCTACGATCCCTTGCTGCATGCCCTGCTGCATGCCCTGCTGCATGCCCTGCTGCATGCCCTGCTGCATGCCCTGCTGCATGCCCTGCTGCATGCCCTGCTGCATGCCCTGC
>CANMZR010000401.1 GCA_947502375.1 Polyangiaceae bacterium | reverse complement strand
TCATGAAAAAGATGCACGTCGAGCAGGACGCCAGCCCCGCGCCGCTCCGTTCTGGCATCGTCGAAACGCGCACGCTCGTCCTTCCGCTGAAACAAAGTGCCGGCGGCCCAACCGTCCCGCTCGTAAAAGTCGGCGATGCTCGCGAGCACGTCACCTTTGTCGGCCGCGCGCCGCTCGAGTTCCTGAAGCAGCCCGAGCGCCTTGTTACGCTCGCCACGCTGCAACCACGTGTCCGCGAGCTCGAAAACGTACTCGGCATTGTCCGGCGCCGCCTTCGTGAGCGCCTCGGACTCGCGGATCGCCTCCTCCAGCTGCCCCGCCGTTTGCAGCAAATGAACGACGCGCACGCGTGCCTCGACATTCCCGCGATCGACCGCAATCGCCTCGCGGTACCGGACGATGGCGCGTTCAACCTGGCCCGTCTCTTCGAGCAGCTGACCCAGTGACAAAAGACGCCCGGCGTCCAGGCCTCCCTCCTTCTCCAGGATTGCAACGAGCTCGACGAGCTTGCCTTGCTCGCGGTAAACCTCGGTCAAAATCGCAATGATTTCATTGCGAATACCGGCCTGCCCTGTGGCTGAAACGCGGGCACGCTCGAGGACGACCAGTGCTTCATCGAGCTTTTTCTGACGCGCGAGGGCTTCCCCGAGGTCCTTCAGCACGGGTGCAAGCGCGCGATTGTCGCCGACCGTGGCCCGCACGACCTCCCGCAACTTCACTTCTGCGGCAGCGTACTGACCGCGGGTCATGAGCTCTGTCGCGAGCTCTTTTTGCACAAAGATGGACCCACCAGACAAGCGAACGAGCTCTTCATGACGGGTCGTCGCCGAGCCGAGGTCATTCATGTCGAGGGCCAAGATCATCAACTGGCGCGTCACCCGTTCGCGTTCCGACGCATCGTGCAAAAGGGGCAAGGCGGCCTCGAAGTTTCGGCGCGCGGTGGCGTGATCCCCGTCCCTTTCGGCGAGCGCGGCGCGCATGAGCTGCGGTGCTGCGAGGGCCGGATGGCTGCGCGCCAATTCATCGAGCATGCGAACCGCGTCCGGGCGCCTGACCGCCGCAAGATAGATACCCGCGAGTGCGAGGCGCGCGTTCACCTGGTCGTCGCCACTCGCCCCGCTCGCACGGACCTCGAAGTCCAGCACTTGCTTGTCGAGGTTCCCATCGCGCGTTCGATAGAGTTCCGTCAGCTTTTGAAGTGGAAACACCGAGGTCGGGTTAGCGAGCAGTGCCTTTGTGTAACGCTCGATGAGCTCCTCGGTGTTGGGCTTCTTCTTGGTTTCAGGCGATGACGAGCCATGCCTGTGTCCGCGTGGAGTTCCCGTCACGCGAGCGCCGGCTCTGCGACCGCTCGGATCGAAATCGTGCTGTGCGCTAGCCTCGACCGAGTAGGCCAGAGCGGAGAAAACGAGGGGAGCGAACGGCCAGAGGCGCACGCTCGTGAGCCTAGCAGGTCTCGGTCCGCGAGGTTTACCGTGGCCGGGCGGGACTCAGCCGAAAGCGGTAACCAGGGCCAGAGCGGCGAAGGCAACTGCGAGAAGAGCGAGCGACGCAAGTGCCAAGCCCCACCTTGAGTGACCGATCGCAGGGGGCGCACCACGTTCGGAAAGATGAGCTTGAAGCCTTCGTTTTTCGCGAGCGATCCGGCGCACGAGCAGTGCGACCACCGCAACCGCACTGACGAGAATGAGTCCGGAAACAGGCAGCCGAATGGCTTTCATCCGCTGCTCTTCGCGCTCGATGGCTTGGGGCATTCCATCGAGGAGGCGCGTAGCGGGCAGCACTTCGACCCGTTCATCGAGCGCGAGTGGCCACGCGACCACATAATCGACCGGCTCGCTCGGATCGCTCGCAATGACCAGCGTGAGCGCACTGTCGGAAAACGCGGGGATGCCGCTCGTGGCTAACGTTCCGCTCGCAAAGCCATGCGGCTCATCCGTGAGCGGCAAGAAGCCTCCCCAAATGCGTCCGCTTTTCGAGAGCAACGAAAGGTACGCCGTCCGGCGGGGCGTCGCCGAGCGCACCGTCAGCTGGGGTTCCCGAAACACCGGAGGGACGAGCCAGATGCCACCTGCCTGAAGCGGGAGTTCGCCATGGTAGGTCACGTGCTCGTCGCCCGCACGGAGCTCAACGTCGAGCGATACGGTAGGCGCACGCGCGATCACGTTGAAGGTCCAGCTCTCCGTACAGCCACTCGCATCGCACGATGGGCCGCCTGACATTCGAAGCTTCTGCACTTCGCCGCCGGACGCGGTGAACTCGAGCACAGCTTTCGGGGGTGCCTGCGAGCCGATGGTTCGCCAGGTGAGCTGCACTTGTTCCGGCAACTCAGGCACCGCAATGCCACGCGGTACGCAGAGCTCAAAGCGACCATGATTGCCTGTGGCTTCGCACCATCGCGAAGGCCGAACCTGAAGGGGCGCGCGTCCAACGACGAAGCCATCACCGAGCACCTTGTCGGCTCGCCCAAGGACGAGTCGCGCTTCCGAGGGGAACGGGCTCGCGAATTCTCCAGCGAGCTCGACCCAACCGTCCGGGCCCGCAGTTGCCGCCGTGGCGCCAAGCACTTGGCCTGCGTGCGACCACTCGAGCTGAATCGGTCCACCGATGGGCCGCTCCAGATCGGCGTAGCGGCCCACACTCTCGACGCGAACGGCGAAGCGCGTCGAACCGACGACCGGAAGACCATAGACACGCGCGGCCTCGAGCGGACGTCGTGCCCCAGGTCCGAGCAGCACGAACGCCACGGCCAACCCCGAGAGGGTGGGGATCCCATAAAGGATGCGGAGTTCGCTC
This sequence comes from Polyangiaceae bacterium, assembly GCA_947502375.1. Taxonomy (GTDB): domain Bacteria; phylum Myxococcota_A; class Polyangia; order Polyangiales; family Polyangiaceae; genus SYFR01. Next base: position 1,771 of record CANMZR010000401.1, on the reverse strand, counting down.
ATCGGCTCGGGAATCGACCGGCTAACACGGCCCCAGAATGCCGACGAGGCACACGACAAAAATCGCGCTAAACGCTTCGTTTTTATTGTAAGACCGCACCCCATGCAGACGAAAAAGGAAAAGTCCGCGGCGACCGAGCGCACGGCTCCAACCGGCAGCGACGGTCCCACGTCCAAGGCCTTACGCCTCCTCGACGAGACCTTCGAGGAGTGGCGCTACGAGCCCTCGGCACGCCCATCGGCCTATTTCGGCGCCTTGCTCCTATCGTTCGGCGGCCTCCTTCTCGGGGGCGGCACGTTCGCTCTCAGTCGCATCTCCGAAGGTGCCTGGCACGAAAACGCTTGGCTCATGCTGACCGCAGGCCTCGTGCTCGAGGTCGCCTTCCTCATCCTAGGCGGCAAGCCGGAGGCGGCCGTCCACGTCGGTCAACTCGGCGTCGCGCATGAGGCCGATGGCAAGCTCGAACGACTCGCGTGGTGCGACATCACGCGGGTCTCGATCGTTGCCGACGGCCTGAAACTAGAGACCGACGGCAAGCCTGTTTTGATCGGCTTCGAGCACCATACGCAGGCCGCGGCGCGCGTCGCGGCAGAGGCAAAAAAGCGCATTCCGAAGCGCGTCATGTGCGACGAGGATGAGCTCGCTGGGCTCGGAGAGAGCCGCGGCGGTGAGAAGGTCACCGCGGAAGCTGCACAAGTGGGAAAGTCGCTATGCCGCGCAACCGGCGAGGCACTGACTTTCGAGAAAGACGTGCGAATGTGCGGCAACTGCGGAGCGCTTTACCACCGCAACGGTGTTCCACGGCGCTGCACCGAGTGCAGTCGTAAACTGAAAGCGGCTTGAACCGAAGGCCACCCGAGGGCGGGGCGACCGGGGGAGCGAGGCCGGTCGCCAGGACTTGCGACGCCGCGCTCGTGGCCGGTCGAGTCACGTCGTCAGCGTGGGATTGTCGCGGAGATACGCGACGTACTCATCGCACTCGAGGTAGGGCTCGAGCACGCCTTCTTTCACGCATTGCTTTAGATTCTCCATGATGTTTCCGATGCGCCTCGATGGCGGGATACCGAAGGCCAGAATGATGGCATCACCGAGACCCTTCGGGAGCGGTGGCCGCTCCAAGTCTTTGGCAGCAAGCTCACTCACACGGCGCTGAAGGTCGTCAATTTGACTCATGCCGCGGCGCTTCTTCTCGGCACGCTTCGTCGTGATGTCGGCCCGCGACAGGCAAAACAAATCGTCCATGTAAGGACCGACCTCCCGGGCGAAGCGACGTACGGCACTGTCCGTCCAGCTACTGCCGTACTGACTTGCGCGGAGGTGATGGAGGATCAGAAAACGAACGGCATCCTCGAGCGCCGGCTCAAAGAGCGGGAACCGTTTGTGGAACTTATCGAACATCCGAGCACCAACCTCGGCGTGGCCGAAGAAGTGCACCTCGCCGTCCGGTGAAATCGTGCGGGTCTTCACCTTGCCGATGTCGTGCAAGAGCGCACCCCAGCGAACTTCAAGCCGCGGGGCCGCCTGGCGAACCACCTGCTTCGTGTGCTTCCAGACGTCTTTATGGCGCCACTCGCCGTCACTGAACCCGACGAGCCGTTGGACCGGGGGCAAGAGCGCGCCGAGCGCACCCGACTCCAGGAGCGCGTCCAGACCACCTTCGGCATCTTCCGCCATGATCACGCGGTCCATTCGCGAACGAAGGTCGGCGCGAAACCCCTCCGAGGCCGCGCTAAAATCGCTCGCTTGAACCTCGGGAGGCGCCCCTACGGAG
>CANMZR010000400.1 GCA_947502375.1 Polyangiaceae bacterium | reverse complement strand
TTCCGATCTGTTCGTGGAGCGCGTTCCAGGTGATGCCGAACGGACCCGCAACGGACAGTCGCATCGCGAGCGTCGCGCCGGCTTCGATGCCGTTATTTGGCTTCAAGAGCCGTATCGGTTGCCACGGCGGCGAGAGCCGCAGGAACGCCCCCGGTCGCGCAGGCCAGGCGAGCACGTCGGGCACGGAACCAGGGAGCATGACTGCTTTTTCAAACTTCATCGACACGCCGTCCTCGCAGCGGGAAGGTACGCCGCGCAGGCCGTCTGCGCCCGTGAAGCTCAGCCGAATTTTTTTGTGTTCGTGAAACGCTAGACACAACTCCTTGGCTCGGTCCGCGCTTGTCTTTGGCCCGGTCTGCGTTTGAACAGCGAGCCTCTGCCTTTGGGTCCGTTTCGTTCGCCGCTAGCGAGCCCAATAGGCCTCGTCGTCGAGGCCCTCCTCGCGCTGCGGTAGCCCCCGGGTCAGCCTGGGCGAGGCGTGTGCGAGCACCTCGAAGCTGACGCGATTTGCGTAGCGGCACACCTGACTCATCGACGAGTACGTGAGAAATTCACGCACATGCTTGGCGGAATTCGGGGCGCTCGCGCGGTGGTAGCCGTTTGCGGCCATGTCGTGGAGCAACGCCGCTAGGGCGGCATCGCCTGCGCCATTGGTGCTCGTAATTCGGTCGGGCCCCCCGTGGTAGGGGCCGATGTGAGCGTAGACCTTGAGCGGCGCGGCGCAATTCTTTCGCAGCATGGGCCGGCTGAACTCGTAGCGGTTGAACTCGGCGATGGCTCCGGGCAGCAGTGGATGGCGGGTCTCGCGTTTCACGGCGTCGTCCGTGTGGCCGGCGAGGTAGAGGCCCGTTGGCCCGGCGGTACACAGCACGAGATCGGTGAACTCGAGGGCGCGATCGCACGCAATGAGGGGCTCAGTCGAACCCGTCAACGCCGCGCCTTCGTCCTCGTTCATCGCGAGAACGTTCACGTTTTCGGCGATGAACTCGCGCCAAAATTCAGGCCGTTCGGCGATGACGAACTGGGTGCCGAGGGTCAGCACCACGGGCACGCCGCGCTCCTTCGCGAGCACGAGTGCGCGTCGCGTCGCAGCGGGCATCGGATCACCGGGATTGCAGCGCATCAAATACGCCGAGATGACGAGGCAGGATGCCCCGTCGAAAACCTTCGCCGGCACGCTTTCGGGTTGAAGTTCGTTCATGTTGCCTTCGCAAATAGCGAAGGTGCGCTCGCCGTCGGGCGTGATAAGCGCGAAGCACCGCCCAATGGGTCCATCGACGGGCTGCAAATGGTCGAGATTCACGCGGCTTGAAGTGTTCGACAGGTAGCGATAACCCGAGGTCCCAACGCGTATCGATTCGCTCATCACCCCGAGAAGGATCGAGGCGTCATCGGCCAGCACCGAGTAATTGTGGAGCGTGTTGCCGACGGTGCCCCCAGCGAATTCGTAAGAGATGAGCTTCGCGGCGAGCAGTTCTTCGTAGAGGGCGGCGGCCTTGTCCTTCGTGATGACGAGCGAGCCGCCCTTCGAAAGCTGATACCGCTCGATGAGGCTCTCCGAGACGCGAGCGTCGATGTCCACCAGCGTTTGGTCGATCCCGACTGGATGCGTTTGTGTCGAGGGCGGCGCAAGTCCGACGTGCTGAAACAGCGGATCACGGGCGTGAACGGGAAAGTAGTGCGTGTGTTTGCGGCGGCCTGGAAAGCGCATGGAGCGTCTCGGAAAAACGAAAACTACGATAGGCCCAAGTGGTCACCAGACCACCAGTCAAAACGGTTTCGCGACGTCGAAGACGCAGGGCCGCGCACGGCTCTTGGTCGCCTTCGCCGTTGCTCGCACTGCAACCACTGCAAAGCCGCGGTAAAACGCGGCGAACCGTTGCTGATTGCATCGAAAACTACCGCAACCTCGTCAGGCTGCACTCGCACCTCGATGACGTCTCGCCCATCGAGTTCGAAACCAACGCGTCACTCTGATTGAAGCAGTCGAATCTGTCCGCCAAATCGGGGCAACTTCATCGCCCGCTCCCAGAGCAACGCACATTCGCTAAGAATGGGACGCTCGGCCGAAGGCGCCCGAGACGCTTTTCACCGGCGACGAAGCGTGCCGCCTTCAGTTGCCGTTGCCGACGCACGACGCGCCGCTGATGCAGGTCTGGAAGGCACCGCAGGCGCCCATCGCGCACTCCTTCACCTTGTCGAGCTGAGCACCGTCGCAGTCCAGAAAATCGCTGGAACACGTCGGCTTGCAGGTGGCGGGTGACGTACCGTTGCAGGTCTGCAGTTTCGCGCAGAACGCGTCGCACGCTCCGGTGATATCGAGTGGCCCGCCCGTGCTTGAGCTCGCCGAGGCACTGCTCGCCGAGGCACTGCTCGCGGACGTTGAGTCCGCCGTCGAACCTCCAGCGCTCCCTGTCGATGCTGCCCCACCCGCACCGCCAGCCCCGGACGTCGCTTGCCCACCGCCAGCGCCCGTCGCGGTCGAACTCGTCGCGAGGGTCGTCGAGTCCCCGCCGTCTCCGCCGCCGGTAGCGCACGCAACGACCGAAACGACGACCAAAGAAGCGAGGGCGAGAGTCCGCATAGTCCCGCAAACCTCCCAGTTCAGCGCTCGTGCGTCAACGCGCTCTTGCGACGCGTCCTCCGCGAGCGCGCAAGACTCTGCGCTTCACCGCGACCCACATGCGCCGGGGCACCACCACCGTGAAGGGCCCGAAGAGCTCGGCTTTAGGGCCGTGTCTTCAGTTCGCCGAGAACCCTGGCAGAGTGGGCCACGACGTGTCATAGAAGAGCTGGCGTATTGCGCGAGAACCTCGGCAAGTGCCTTAGCGGAGGCGGCTACACGAGCTGCTCTCACGCCAGGAAACTCGGCGTATCCGACTTCAGATACTGCAAAAAAAAGTGAAGCACTCCAAAGCTCTTCGATGCGGTCCCGCGGCCCTCGTCTGCCTCCTTGGGTTTGCGTGGGGGTGCGGCTCGGATTTCGTGTTCTTCGGCGCAGGCAGCGGAGCCGGTGGGAACGACGGAGTCGGCGGCTCGCCCGGCTTGGGTGGCGCCAGCGCCTCGGTCACCGACGCGTCGAGCTCGACCGTCGCCGCGAGCGTCACCATCGCCGCAAGCTCGACCGGGATAGCGAGTTCCGTCGCCTCGACGGCCTCCGCAACCGCGGCTTCGAGCACGGCAAGCGGCGGGATGATCGATAAAATGCTGCCCTGCGGAGACGCCGGCGAGTGCCCGCTCACGTGCTGCGGCATCAGCGCGAAAACTCAGGCTTGCAAGCAGACGCTCGACGAGTGCTTGAACAGCTTCTATCTCGCTGGCGTGGACTGCGACGACGCGAGCGACTGCCCCGGGAAGCTCTGCTGCGCCTTCGAGCACCAGGCGGGCGTCTTCACAAAGTGGGCGAGCGAGTGCACCACCACCTGCGGTGCGAACAAGCAATTCCAGCTGTGCCGTGATTCCAAGGAATGCCTCAACGGCCTGACGTGCGCGGACGTCAACCAACCCGCAACGTTCCCGGCGGGCTACAAGTACTGCGCGCCGCAGTGAAGAGTTCGAGCCTCCCGCCACGGATGATTCCCGCTGCCGCCTCGGTCTGCGCATTCAGCGGCGGCGAGACCTCCACAAGTGACCTCACGGCGGCGAACGGCAGCAGCTCGAGCGTGCCTTCGAGTTCGGTTACTGGCGGCGGTTAGGCGCTGCCCTGCGGATCGACCAAGACGTGCGCGAGCGCAGGAGTCCTTCGCAAAGGCTCGTTCACGGACCGACGACGGGTGCCACCGGGGCGACGTTGGCGGGCGCTCTCAGTTCGGCGCTGGCATTAGGAGGTAGGCGACGCGACCGTCGGCGAGGAGGCAGATGCGCTGGCGGCTGAAAGGTGGACCGACACCCTAGCGGAAGAGTCCCTCGCGCCCTTCGCGGTCACCCGCATGCACAAGCACCCCGGAATGCACGTTGAAGCCACCGACCTCGGCGACCCACGGGCCGGCGCGCCCGCGTCGAAGACGTGCTGGGGGTCTTGCTAGGTGCTTTTTCTTACGATAAAGATGTCGCGTTTTCTTATCCAAGAGCAATGCCGCTATGTTCGTGTTCGCGTCGTCCCTCCGGCTTGCCCTCTCCATCGTCACCGGTGCCCTCGTTTTGGGAGGCACCTCAAACGCCAACGCATAGCTTGCGCAACGCGAGCCCTTAGTACCAGCCCGCCGTCATCGCTTCGCATGCCGGGCAGCGGTCAAGCTGAAGGAGGCTCTTCGTCTTGCATTGGTGGCACGCAACATCCTCGGCATCGGGCCGGGCCACCACACAAACCGCAGTCTTGCAACTCGTGCAACGAAAGAACCGTTGATTCGTCTCGGCACCTGGAACGAAAGGTGCGATGCCAAACACGTCGGATTGAAATGAGCACACGTTGCATCTGAATCTTTGCACGATGGTCATAGGGAATGCTCTGTACCTCCACTTCCGCGAAATGTAAGTATAGAATTAGCCGTCACGAAGATTTGCTGTCTCAGTTCCGAGCGAGGAGACTTTGAGCAATGAAACCTCCATGGAAGAGCGCGTCGTTCCAC
>CANMZR010000399.1 GCA_947502375.1 Polyangiaceae bacterium | reverse complement strand
GTTTGTGGGGTGACAATTTTGCTATCACCGATCGCACCGTCGATTCCCACGTGAAGGCGCTGCGTCGAAAAGTCAGTGAAGCGGGGGGCGCTCCAGGGCTCATCGAAACCGTCCGAGGCGTGGGCTACCGCATCCGTGATGCCGCTAGTCCGAGCGAGGAACAAAGCGTGCGATCCACCATCGATCCGAGCGATCGCCGCTGACGGAAGGCGACGTCCGGAGTGCAGTTTTCCCAGCAATTCGTGGTCGGTTCTGCAGCGCTTGCGCTACTGGGACTAGCGGTATTTGTCTTCTTTCGGCTCCTGCGCTCGCGCTCGGCGGGGCTGTCGATTCGCATGCAAATATTTTTGGCGCTCGCGTCCATCGTCGGAATGTTTGCGTTCGGGCTAGGGGTTCTGGTCCTCGATCGAATCAAGGCCCGCGCGGATCTCGTTGGACACGAAGCCGCCCTCGGTGAGGCCCGGGCGGCCGCGGCCTTGATCGGCATCGAGATGGAGACGAGCGGTCGCACACTCGCCGAGGTGGCGGGACCACTCGGTCGCTCCCCGCGACTGCGTGGGCGCGCCCCCGACGGTGGGCCCCATCTCGCCTTGCTCACGCGCGACGGCGACATCGTCCTTGAGATGGGGCGGTCTGCCATGGAGCCCGGGACCGTCAATGCAACGGCTCCCATCGAGGTGGCAGGCGAAGTCGTCGGGCACGCACGGGTCGTCAAGCCGACGTTGCTCATTCGGAAAACCCTCGCGGACTTTGCCCCAACCGTGCTCGTACTCAGCTTGGTGCTCCTGGTCGGGGCGGCACTCTGCGCCATCGCCATCGGCGGCGCGATCGCCCGGCCGATCGAGGCGTTGACCGCCTTCGCCGAACGCATCAGCACCGGCGAACGACGCGCGCCACCGCCCGCGGGACACGGCCGGGAAGTCATGCGACTTGCGCGCTCACTCGACTCGATGCGCCGAGAGCTTCAGGGGCGGCGGTTCGTCGAAACCTTTGCCGCGGATCTTTCCCATGAGCTGAAAAACCCCGTCGCGGCGATCCGCGCGAGCGCCGAAGTCCTCGAAGACGGTGCGCTGAACGAGCCCGAAGCTGCAAGGCGTTTCGTGGCCGGGATCCTCGAGGCCACAAGCCGAATCGAAGCGCTCCTCGGCGACCTCTTGAGCCTGGCAAGACTCGAGGCGCGCGGTGTCGAGAGCGAAGAGCTCATCGATCTCGACGAGGTCGTGAAAGAATCGGCGCGGGCCTACGAAGCCAGTGCCACCGCCACCGAGTTGCGAGTCGTATTCGATGACGACGGTACCCATGGCGTCCGTGGGGATCCGGCTTGGCTGGGGCGGGCGGTGACCAATCTTCTCGACAACGCTCGCATCCACGGCGAGTCCGGACCCGTCGAGGTCCGCGTGGGGCGCTCTGCGGAGCTGGTCTTTTGTCGCGTCACGAACAGCGGTCGCATTGGCCGCGCCGTTCAGCCGCGACTCTTCGATCGCTTCGTGACGACGCGTGCCGATCGCGGCGGCACGGGTCTTGGCCTAGCGCTCATTCGCGCCGTCGCCGATGCTCACGGTGGCGAGGTGACCTGCGCAGCATTCGGTCCGCCGTTGGTCGTATTCGAGTTCACGCTGCCAGCGAGGTAGCAGCTAAGCTAGCGATAGCGCGACTGTGATTGCCACGTAACCGTCCGACGAACGACGTCACCGACACGCTTGCAGCTCAGCTGAATGGGCTTGCCCCGCTTTGGTGGACACCCGGCCAGCGTCTCCGCGAGGACGACGAAGGTCTCGTGGTACGCGAGCGAGCCGCTGATTTCCTCGAACGTCGGCGCTCGTCCCGTCAGGTGCCCATCCCCTCGACGACGACGATGTCGAAGTCGGCGGCGCCGACCCGCAGGGCGATGGCGTCCTGGTAGGCCGCAGATTGGAAGCACGCGCGAGCCGCTGCGTAGCTCGGGAACTCGACGAAATAGGGGCGTCGCGGCACGGAGCCTTCGACGACTTCCGCCATGTCGCCGCGCGCCAGCACGCGTGCTCCGTACGAGGCGAGCGTGGGCCCGGCGATCGCGGTGTACTTGCCGAACTGGGCCGGATTCGTGACGCTCGCCAGAACCAGCCAGTAGCCCTTCGCCGCGGTCGCCGCGTCCTGGGGCAGGGCCGGGTAGTCGACGTATCCCTTCTCGCCGCCGCCGTAGAAGGTGCTGCGATCACCGGCGGCGAGCGGCGCGCCGGTCTCAAAGCGGTGGACGAGGTCGGGGTTCGAAACGAACGGTGCGCCGAACGAGACTGCATGCGCGGCGCCAGCCTCGAGCGCTGCCTCGGCCGAGTCGCGATCGTAGCCGCCGTTGACGATGACGGGGCCGCGAAACAGCGGGCCGAACGTCGCGATGGTGTCCTTCGGCCAGTGAGGAAACCGATCGGCGTCGGGCGTCGCGTGCATCAAGTGCAGGTACGCGTCCACATCGCGCTCTGAAACCCTTTTTACCCCACCGCGCCCACTCCGAACACCGCGCCTACCGAGGGCCCGCCGAAAGGTGTGCCTTGCTTCGACTATCCGCTCCGAGCTTGGTAGGCTCTTGCTTCTATAAAGTCCTGGATCGTCGGCATCGCCGTTTCGCTCGCCGTAGCCGCAGCGTGCAGCAACGAAGACTCGTTCGACTTTGGCAAAACCGCTTCCGGTGCGACAAGCAGCACCGTGACGTCTGGCGTGGGCGGCGGTGGCGAAGGTGGGGCCTGCACAGCGGACCTCGCGTCGATTCAGACCACACTCTTCTTGAGCCGCTGCAGCAACTCGGGCTGCCACAATGCGACGGATCTCGCCGGCGATCTCGACCTCGTCACCGCCGGACTCGACGAGCGACTCATCGACGTCAAGGCGGCGACCTGTACGGGGTTGCGAGTCCAGCCGGGAAGTCCCGATGCCTCGATTTTGTACCGGAAGGTGAACGAAACGAAGCCAGAGTGTGGCGACCGTATGCCCATTGGCGGCGCCTTGTCGGCGACGGAGCTCACCTGCATCCATGATTGGATCGCATCGCTGCCGAGTGGCTGTGAGACGTGCGGCGGTGCGGCCTGCGTCGATCGGATGACCGACAATGCGAACTGTTCCGCGTGCGGCAACGCGTGTCCGCAAGGAACCTCCTGCGAAGCTGGCCAGTGCACCTGCAGCGCAGGGGGAATTCTCTGCTCAGGCGTCTGTACCGCGACCAATTCCGACCCAAAGAATTGCGGAGGCTGTGGCGCAAGTTGCACGGGCAACGAAGTCTGCCTCAAAGGCGGGTGCACGAGCGCAGGCTGCGGCACTCTCACGCAGTGCGGGGGAGCGTGCATCGACACGAAGCTCGACCTGATGAACTGTGGTGGCTGCGGCAAGGCTTGCGCGGCGAGCGAGACGTGCGAAGCGAGCGTCTGCGTATGTCCCGGTGCTGGCAACCTCATGACCGACCCGAAGAACTGCGGTGCGTGCGGCAACGCTTGCGCCCTTGGGGAGACGTGCACGATGGGCAAGTGCGCGTGTGGGACGGCGACCGTTGCGTTTGCGGCCGCCGTAGAACCCATCCTGACCGCGAAGTGCGCGACGAGCGGCTGCCACATCGGGGTGGCGCCCAAGGAGGGTCTCGACCTCTCGAAGGGCAAAGCCTACGCCGCGCTCGTGAACGTGAAGGCGACAGAGTGCAAAGACGGTCGGTTCCGGGTCGAGCCTGGTGCGCCCGGAACCAGCTACCTCATGGATAAGGTCATGAACGTCGATCTTTGTTCCGGGACGAAGATGCCCAAGAGCACCGACCTCGCAGCTGCGGACGTTCAGACGCTCATCAATTGGATCTGCGAAGGCGCGCCGAACAACTAACCCTGAAAGAGCGCGCGGATGACAGCGTCCGGCGCCGTATTTCCCTCGAGAATGGCCCTGATGGCGCCGATCGCAGGGCACCCAACGCCCCGCGCCCTCGCGAACTCTGAGACGCGCGGAACGAGATCGATCGCTTCCACGCGCAGCTTTGCACGTGCGCGCGCCTCCGCGAGCTCACGGCCGAGCACGACATCCGGACGGTCGACGAGCGCCATCGACGCGAGCAAGTCGCCATACCCGCCGAGTCCATAAAACGTCTTCTCCCCTAGGCCGCGCTGCGGCTCGCGATCGTGACGGCGCTCTTAAGCTTAACGGGCACGCATCATATGCGTGACGGCAACGCCCTTCTCCTGGCGGCCGACGTGCTGGCGAGCGACACCTCGAAAGGCGAGGTGCACTGTAAGTTCCGCGACCGGCATATCCCACGTCCAGACTTGATTCGGCGCCAACGCGATCGACACCATCCTCGGACACCTCGGCCGGCCAGTCGACGCCCCTCCCATCGCCCGAGGCCGACCTGTGCCCAAACGCCCGCAGCTCGCGTCCACATCGCGCTCTGAAAGCTTGTTACCCCACCGCGCCACCGCGCCCACTCCGAACACCGCGCCGACCAAGGGCCCCGGGAAAAAATGTTCCTTGCTTGGGCTGTCCGCCGCCGAAGAATCAGCCGTCCATCAACTCCGTGAGCGCGCCCGTTGCCATGCGGGTCGCTCCCTCAGCGCCGAACTCGTTCAATTCCG
>CANMZR010000398.1 GCA_947502375.1 Polyangiaceae bacterium | reverse complement strand
CTGTCGGTACGGCAGTGACGACTACCTCGCAGCTCTCAAGCAACTCGACGCGCGGCCCAGCATGAGCCGCAAGGCCGACTGTTGGGACAACGCGGTATCCGAGACGTTCTTTGCCACTCTGGAAAAAGAGTTGCTCGGACTACAACCACTGCAAAGCCGTGGAAAAACGCGGCTAACCGTTGCTGACTACATCGAAAACTACTACAACCTCGTCAGGCTTCACTCGCACCTCGATTACGTCTCGCCCATCGAGTTCGAAACCAACGCGTCCCTCTGATTTAAGCAGTCGAATCTGTCCGCCAAATCGGGGCAACTCCACAAAGCTGCCCGAGGTGGCCCACGTGTAGGGGGCAGCGGTAGCGCCGCTGACCCAGTTGCGGTCATCGTCGCCGGTGCCCTTGCATAGCGGCATGCACATGCGCGGCTTGTCGCCCACGTACTCGACGGCGACGAATAGGCTCTCGCCCTTCTTCAACACCACCGGCGTGTCGAGCTTCGCCTTCACGATCCGCATGCTGAGCACGGGTCCCGCGCCAGCCGGGACGGCGATCGTCGCGGCGAGTGTGGGGCTGCTCACCGGCGTGGGGTCCGCGCCCACGAACACCTCGACGCGATGCGCCAGGTTGCTGTCGCAGGTAAGGCCGCCGTTCAAGTCACCGCCATACAGCTCGTAGGCAATGTCGGTCACCTGGAACGGGTAGCTCGGCGGGGTGAGCCGACCAGCAAACAGCCAGCCTTCGTGTCCGGGGGTTGCGATGTTGATGGACCCCTCGTCGACGCAGTTGCCGCCGACGGTGAGCGCCGGGGGCTTGTCCGCCCACGGGCCTTTGCAGGTGTAGCTGAGATCCTTGCCGAACTCGTACGTTTGCTTGATGGTTTGGCCATCGTCCGACTCGCGAATCGTGCCCGATGCGATGACGTAGAATTCCGCGTCGAAAACGATTGTGTAGTCCCGGTAGCGCGATCCTGCTGCCGTGGTCATCTCGGGTTGCTGCCAGTCGATGCGGCCGGTGAAGGTTCGGGTGGCCCCGTCCCATTTCGTATCGGTCCACTGCTTTTTCTGCGGATAGGGCATGCCGTTGTCGAGCTTGAAGGTCGACTTGGAGTAATCGATGTAGACGTCGTCGAGCGCGTTGAAGTGGTACGACGCCACCCCGGGACCATCAACCTGGACGCACTCCGCTCCGGCGAGGTCCGCGGGAAAGGCATTGCCACCTCCGCCCGTCCCGCCGCCGCCCGACCCAGAGCCTCCGGTGACTGTGGTCTCACCGCTCGAGGTGTCCGACGCGGAACCGCAGCCGAGGACGAAGGCAGCCGCGAGCGCGGCGACCAAGATCAACCCGTGGTGTGGGAACGAGCGCATGACACCCGGCTACAACAGCCCTCCTAGACGATCAAGCCGGGTCTGTCACAAAGCTCCTTGAGGCTGTCACAAAGCTCCTCGAGGCACATCCGCCAAGATCTGAAGATGATGTCAACTCTTCGCAGCGCGGAACAGGGCGTTTGTAGCGGCTATCTCCTTCGCATCACCAAAAAACCCACAGTCGCCGCAGCACGCGCTCCACAAATCCGAGGCACCGATGAGGCTACAGTCCACGCGGCAGAGGCTGCGCAAATCGTCGCCAGCCGAGCGGTAGTCAATCGCGGCAGCGAGCTTCGTCGAAACGGGCTTCGTCGCGTCGGTCGGAAGCGGCTCGAACGGCGTTGCCCCGACGAGCAAGGCGACGAGGAACGGCGCGAGCACGATGCGAAGCGTTGCCATCGCCATCATTGGAGCATGGCCACGAGCGGTCGCGCATCGCTTGAATCGTGCTTTTGCTCGGTTTTTGGCTCGTGGTGCGCGCTCGTGTGCCGGCCCCGCACCCCATCCGCTTAGGACGATCCGGCCCGCCTTGGTGTCCCTTTGACCGAGCGAATTGCGCATCGCGACCGCGCACCGTAGGGTTCGGGGATGCTGCGCCTTCGTGCTGCTTCAGAACGCGGCCACTTCGACTTCGGGTGGCTCGACACGCACCACACGTTCTCGTTTGGTGACTACTACGATGCCGAGCACATGGGGCATCGCGTTCTGCGCGTCTTGAACGACGATCGCGTCGCGCCTGGCCGCGGTTTCGGCACGCACCCGCACCGGGACATGGAGATTCTCACCTACGTTCTCGAAGGCGCGCTCGAACACAAGGACAGCATGGGCAATGGCTCGGTGATCCGGCCCGGGGACGTGCAGCGCATGACGGCGGGCACCGGCGTTCGACACAGCGAGCGCAACCACTCCGATACCGAAGGCGTTCACTTTCTGCAGATCTGGATCGTCCCAGAGGTGCGTGATTTGGCGCCTGGATACGAGCAGAAAAGCGCGGCGGACTTCGAACGCAGGGACCGGTTGCGGCTCGTGGCGTCTCGGGATGGCCGTGAGGGCTCGGTCATCGTTCATCAAAATGTCAGCATTTTTGCTGGTGTTCTCGCCGAAGGATGCGCCGTGAGCCACGCGTTTGAAAGCGGCCGCCACGGTTATCTGTTCGTCGCCCGCGGGTCCGCCTCGGTCGGCTCCCTCGCGCTCCGCGAAGGCGATGGGCTGGCGATTTCCGACGAGAAGGAGTTTGCCTTGACGGCGAACGCGCCGTGCGAGGTCCTGCTGTTCGACCTTCCGTGACCGTGTCGCTGGCGGTGCTGGCAAATCCTCGGTACGGCGAGACGCGACAGTGGCTCTGGGCATCGACGATCCGCTCGGAGGCGCCGGAGGTGACGAAGGATGACGCCGCGAGGCGACATACCAAGCGGCTCAAGCGCGAGGCACGAGGGCAGCTCGCAGCTCGTCAATTGTGAGCGGTGGCTCGCGTCGATGGATCATGGCGTGACAGTTGGCGCACACGGGTCGCAGGTCCTGGACCGCATCCAGCGCGTGGGCTTTTCCGTGGGCGCTGATCGGGACGAGGTGGTGCACGTGAATGAAGCCCTCGCCAAGCGCGCCGTAGGTTTCCTGGAAGGAGAACCCGCACACTGCGCAGCGAAGGCCGTGAGCCTTCAGGCAGGCTTCCCGTGCGCGAGGATCCCGCTCGTAGCGGTTGACGAGGGCTTGTTGGACGGCGCCCTCGACGTACCGCACGCCGGGGGTCAGCTCGTCTGGCAGCGCGAGCGGGGCCCGTGGCGGGACGTGCGAATCCCAGAGAGCCTCGAGCGGCACGACGAGCTCGGACGGCACCTCGAAACCGCCGGCGGCCGGGTGCCAGTTCATTCCTCCGAGGTTCTTCTCCAACTGCTCGACGGGGAGGACGCCGTCCGGCGACAAGAGCCGGTCGAAGCGCGCGGTCACGTAGTTCGCCTTGTCGCCCGCGGCAGCGCGTGCGGGGTCCCAGTGCTCCGCCTCGAACACGTTGGTGGCGGCTGTGCCGGAGGCCATGAGACCGCGTGGCGGGGTTCCCTGCTTCAGCAGGAACACGCGGTCGCCGGCGACGACCGCGTGTTGCCGCTGCTCCAGCGGATCTCCACGGCCCGCCCAAGGGCGACTTGAACGAGATCGTCGGCGAGCGTCCTCCAGTCCCAGCGTTCCGGATTCCAGGTGAGCAGAAAGCACGACACGGGTTCGAGTATCGGTCGCGCCAGGACGAGAGTCACGCTCGATGGTGCACCCCTGTGACAGCTGCTGGCGTTCTGTCCAACTAAACTTCTAATTGTTTTTTTACGTTTTCAAGTCCACGTTTTGTGCAAAAAGTCTGATAAGGAACTGAAAAAAAAGGTCCAACAAGTTTTGTCAATAAGTTTCCAGGTTTTGAAAAAGTATGTATTTTAAATATTATTTTATCGTCTTTAGTTTTATCAATTGTAAACGTTGACTCGCCCATTTCAACGTGTCCATTTAAAGTTTCATAGCTGAAGCCAATTCTATTTTCTTCGTCAATGATATTCTTGATTCTTACTCCAAAAATTATTTTTTGTGAAAATAGTCTAAATGGCGGAACGAATGCTTGCTGAACGATTGTGTCTCCAATTTGCATTTGTCTTTTTTGGTCAGTCCATTCAGTTAAAAAACTCATAATATTGTTTGGAAAAATATTGTAGTCCCAAAAGAAATTTGTCTCTAACTGTTTTATGTCTTTGTTTGTATTGATGTTAATAAAAGTAATTTTTTCTTTCAATTGCGATTTATCATACTTTATGATGTCTTGAAGTTTCAAGTTTTCAAGATGAGTCTTAAAGTTTTTGGTCTGGTCTGATAAGTAAATTTTCATTTTGTTAAA
Source organism: Polyangiaceae bacterium (assembly GCA_947502375.1). Lineage (GTDB taxonomy): Bacteria > Myxococcota_A > Polyangia > Polyangiales > Polyangiaceae > SYFR01. The sequence goes on along the minus strand of CANMZR010000398.1, from coordinate 344 downwards.
GTCAGTTGAAAGTTACAGTCGCCTTGCAGCTAACGAAAAAGGCTTGGCGTTGTTGGAGAATTAGCATTCCGTCGGCCGACAACCGAAGCCCAATAAATGCAATATTGCTGATGTTTTATACATTGCCAAATTTATAACGTCAAGCCTAAGTGGCAGATAGCCGCTACAAACGCCCTGTTCCACGCCGCGAAGAGTTGACATCCTCTCCATATCCCGGCGGATGTGCCCAGGGGGACCCCCAGGGCCCCCGCCCGGCGCAGGCCGATTGTTGGGACAACGCGGTATCCGAGACGTTGTTTGCCACTCTGGAAAAGGAGTTACTGGAAAAGGAATTACTCGCACTG
>CANMZR010000397.1 GCA_947502375.1 Polyangiaceae bacterium | reverse complement strand
CACCGGTTGTTATTTTGCCCTCGATTCTGACGAATCGAGGGGCGGGTGCGCGAGTCCCGCGAAGGGAAGGGTATTGACTCGGGCACCTGTTGTTATTTTGCCCTCGATTCTGACGAATCGAGGGGGGTGCCCGGCTAGGAAAAGCTGGCCCGCGGCTTGCTTTGGATGACCTTACCGCTCCATGTCAAGTCTCCTCGGCGTCCTCAGCACGGCTCAGAGTGGCCTCCTCGCCAACTCGGCGGCGATCGCCGTGACGGGTGAAAACATCACTGGTGCAAACACACCGGGTTACTCCAAGCGGACGGCGATCCTCGAGAATCGTTCGCTCAACGCGAGCTCCGCAGGTGGCGTGTCCGTGGCCGGGGTGCAGCGAGCCTCCAACCTGTTTGCGGAGAGCGCTCTCGTGACCGAGCGCGCCTATTGGGGAGCGGCCGATTCGCGCTCGAGCGCCATGAGGCGCGTTGAGGGTGTGTTGACACCGGGAGACGGCTTCGGTCTCGATGACCGATTCGGTGAGTTTTTTAAGTCGTGGGAACAACTCGCGCAGAAGCCGGATGACCTCGCATTGCGAAGGGACGTCATTGCCAAGTCTCAATCGCTCGCAGAGGCTTTCAACACGATGGGTGCCGGCCTCGACGGTCTGAAGACGAGCCTTTTCGGTGAGGCCGGAGCCGTGGTCGCAGAGGTCAATTCTCGCCTCGAGAAGATCAACGTCCTCAACAACAAGGTCATCGCAACCTCGCAAGAGACGAGCGGTAAAGCGGAAATTATCGACGAGCGCGACCGCCTGATCCGTGAGGTGTCCGAACGAATTTCACTGAACGTCGTGAGGAACGAAAACGGCTCCGTGGCACTCTTGTCGAGTGGCGTGGCACTCCTGGATTCAGGCATTGTTCGGTCGCTCGCGGTCGGCTTGACGCCCTTGAATCCAGCGGACCCGACCGACCCGCGCACGGCTCTCACGTTCAGCGCCTCGCTGCCAAACGAACTTCCGCGCGACATCACCGACAGGGTGGTGGGCGGACGGCTCGCCGGCATCAAAGAGGCTCGCGACATCGACATCGTCGAGCTGGCTCAGAAGCTGGATGAGCTGACGTTTGACTTCGCGACCGAGGCGAACCTTCGACACGGCATGGGCGTGGACCTCGATGGCAATCCGCCGCCTGATCTGTTCGTCGGCGGGCTCGGGGCAATTCCCTCGCCGCCGGGCACGGCGACGGGGATCCAGTTCAACTCGGTGATCACTGCCAACCGTCGTCTGTTGGCGACGGCCTCGGCGGCGAATCCGCCGCCCGGTGGCAACGAAACGGCGCTCACACTGGTTGCGATTCAGCAGTTTTCGCTTGGGGGCTTCGGCACGCCTGCGGAACGAACGGCTCAGATTGGCGGAGAAACTGGCAACAAAGTCATCTCGGCAGAGGGTGACGTCAGGCTTCGCGAGAGCACGCTTTCGCAAGCCGAGCAGTTCCGCGAAGAGTCGGCCGGGGTGTCGCTCGACGAAGAGATGATCAACCTCACAAAATTTCAACGGGCCTTTCAGGCCTCGACGCGGTTGCTGCAAGTTGCGGATCAGCTGCTGCAAGAGCTGATCGAGAAAATCTGAGGTCCACGATGCGAGTCACCGAGAACATCCGATTTATTTACTCTTCCCGGGTGCTTCAGCAGGGAGCGCAACGCATGCTCGAGCTGAGCACCCAGATAGCCTCGGGCCAGAAGATCAGCAAGCCCTCCGATTCGCCTTCGGTCTACGCCTCCATTGTAAAGCGGTCCGATCTCATCTCACGGCTTACCTCGCGTCGTGAAACGCTCGATCGCAGCGCCAGCGACTTGCGACTCGCAGAGGGCTCACTCGCGTCGGCGTCCGATTTGCTCGTCCGGGCACGGGAGATCGCCGTTCAGTTTGCCGACCCCGCGAACGGTCAGCCCGAGCGTGACGCGGCCGCCAAGGAAGTGGCAGCACTCCGTCAACAGCTCGTGGCCATCGCCAACACGAAGGGCCTGCGAGGTTATATTTTTGCCGGTACTCAAACCAGCGCGCCCCCGGTGGATGCGACCGGCGCGTTCGTAGGTGACGACCTGCCCCTCAATGTCGAGTACGCGGACGGGCAGTACACGCCGTCGAATCTCGACGGTAAATTCGCGTTTTCTGCCAAAGGTGGAACCGACCCGTTTGTGCTTTTGAACGACCTTCAGACCAACCTCTCGGCGGGAAATCTCACGGCCATCCGAGGAGCTTTGACGCCGCTCGAGGCGGTGCATCAACAGGTGACGCTCGTGCGAACGGACGCCGGTGTCGCGGTCAATCGGTTGGATTCTTCGTCGGGCTTTACGCTGAGCGCATTGGGGCACGCCGAAGTGCTTCAAACCCAGGAAAAACAGGGGGATATCGCGGAGCTTGCGACCAAGATGACCTTGGCCCAAGCTGCCTACGAAAGAAGCATCAGTGTGACGCGGCAGGTCCTGAACGTGGCCACAATCGTCGATAAGTTCTAAGCTGATGGACCGCAATGTGCATTCACAAGTTGCTCAGGAACCTTATCACGAACGCGCCTGCGGCATTCGGGAGCTACGGCGATGCTCATCATTCGTAGGCGAGTCGGTGAGCGAATCGTCATCGGTTCGAATATCGAGATCACGGTGGCTTCGGCCACCAAAAGCGTCGTCCGGTTGGCAATTCATGCCCCGAAAGGGATCCCCGTGCTGCGGGGCGAGGTCCACGACGCCGTCGTCGAGGCAAACGTCGCCGCGGCCTCGGGATTCATCGAGCTCGAACTTGTGGACGATGACGGTACCGGCGGCGATGACGAAGCAAGCGAAGGAGGCCAACCATGATTCACCTTGAAGGAACTAAGTTCGGGACGATCGAAGTGGAAGCGGAGACGGTGATTCACTTCCCGAACGGCTTGGTCGGATTTCCAAGTGAGACTCAGTTTGTGCTGCTCGAGCGCCCCGGCGGTAAGCTCGTTGGCTACTTGCAGTCGCTGCGCACCTCGACGTTGGCTTTTCCCGTGATGGACGGAACTGGCTTCGAAAACTACCCCGACCCGTCGATTGAGGTCCTCGCGAGTGGGGTGGACCTCGACTCGCGCGATCTTGCGCTCCTCGTCATCGTTGCCGCACAGCCGCCTACGAAACTGCTGCAAGCGAACCTCCTCGCTCCAATCATCGTGGACGTCGCGTCTCGCATCGGGGCTCAGTGTGTGCTCGATCCGCGCAAATTCTCGGCAAGTCAGGTGCTCGGTGACCCCATGGCGATCGTCAAGGCGCGCATCGAGGCCGCAAAACACCGCCAGGCGACGCTGCCTTCGGGAGAGCCAGCGCCCGGGCACCTGGTTCCTTTGAGAACCGCCATCCTGCCATTCTGAGGCCGTTAGGTCAGCGTTCTTTGAACGCCCTAAGGTAGACGCACTCAGCGAGTGGGTGTAACCGCTTGCCTGTCATGATGGCGATTTCAAAGTGGTCCATGCTCGGGGCGTTCGCGCTCGGGTTCGCTTCAGCGGGTTGCGTTTCGGGCACCAAGGCCGTCGGGCTGGCGTCGTTTCGCAGCGGCTGTGTCGCGAAGGAAATCAAGCTCGTGAGCCAAGAAGGGTATGACGCGCTGCTCGACGTTTGTGGCACCCGCGAGAACTGGCACTGGAGCAAAATCCACGGCTGGCAATACGTCGGTCCTGCGGCGAACCCGCGGCCGGTTGAACCGCTCGATCAGGATGCCGATGGCGTGGTCGATTCCGTGGACGCCTGCCTCACGGTTCCAGGCCTGCCAGACCCGGATCCAAAGAAAAACGGTTGCCCACCGCCGCCACCGCCGCCGCCGCCGGCCGATCAAGATAAGGACGGCTTCGCCGATGGGGTGGACGGGTGTCCGACCGTCGCGGGTAGCGCGCCGGATGGTTGTCCGGACACCGATGGCGATGGGGTGAAGGATCCGGTCGATCGATGCCCGAAGGACGCGGGCAAACTTCCGGACGGTTGCCCCGACACCGACGCCGACACGATTGCGGACGTTGACGACGCTTGCCCAAAGGTCCCGGGTTCTCCTTCCGTGAATCCAGCGAAGCATGGCTGCCCGTTGGCGGTGCTGTCGGCGAAGGAGATTCTCATCAACGACGCCATCGAGTTCGAGGTGGACCGTTCGGTGCTTTTGCCGTCCAGCGACACGATCATCGCGGGGGTCGTCGCCATCCTGCGAGACAACGACGACGTCGAGGTCATCGAGGTGCAGGGTCACACCGACGACACCGGATCGTACGCGAGAAATCGTGTCCTTTCGATGGAACGGGCGTCGGCCGTCGCCGAGGTGATGGTCGCCAAAGGGATTGCCAAGGGTCGGATCGTGGCGAAGGGCTACGGCCAGGGCACTCCGATCGTCAATGAGAAGACCGATGCCGCACGGGCGAAAAATCGGCGGGTTCAGTTCGTGATTCGGAAGCGTGACCTCGCGAAGGCGAAGGCCAAGCTGGCGGCGCTTGAACTTGCCAAGGATGCCGCGGCCGCTGCGGCGAAGCCGGTCGAGCCTGCGGCGAAGCCAGTCGAGCCTGCGGCGAAGCCAGTCGAGCCTGCGGCGAAGCCAGTCGAGCCTGCGGC
>CANMZR010000396.1 GCA_947502375.1 Polyangiaceae bacterium | reverse complement strand
TGTTTCCCACGCTGCCCGACGCTGCCCGACGCTGCCCGACGCTGCCCGACGCTGCCCGACGCTGCCCGACGCTGCCCGACGCTGCCCGACGCTGCCCGACGCTGCCCGACCATTCTCACGCTCACCCACGCCGCCGCCGAACGCGGTCTGGACTTGCAGGAAATCCGTATCGCGTCGGGTAGAAAACGGCCGGGCGTCGCTAAAGTTGGGCGATGTTGAGTACGTTTATTTTTTACGCACGTTCTAGTAAAAAGTACTCCATTGTTAGAATACGTATTTGTGTAGGAAAGTCACGCCGAGCGTATCTTCGAGGTAGTGGCACAACCCGATGAATTTGAACAGGTCGGGCGTCACTTCGTAGTCGACGAGAATATCGATGTCGCTCGCGTCCGTTGCTTCGTCGCGGGCGGTCGATCCAAAGATGCTGAGAGCCTTCACGTTGAAGCGGCTCCGCACCTCAGGGAGCAGTGCCCGCAGCTTATCCAACGCTTCCGCTTGCTTCATGATGACCACGCTCCGGTTTCTCCCATGAGGATAGCAGTGCTGCATTCTTCGTCGAGCCAGGGCAGGCCCGCGAACTTGTCCACCGTGGCGATCACGAAGCATCGAATGGGGCGAGCGCTACGTTCATGCCTCGCCGGGTGCTATGCTCCTGCCAATGAGAGCCGTGACGGGCGCCGTACTCTCCCCCATGGGGGACGGAGTCCGATCCGCGGCGGTATTGGCCGTCGTCCTGTGTGGCAGCTTGGGCGCCACCACCCGTGGTTTAGCCGCCGAGCCCGCGGTGACACCACGCGGACCGTCTTTTCATCCCGAAGGTCCGGGGGCCGGACGTCTGCGAGTCGCTGTCGGCGCATCGATCGATATCTTGCCGCGGCGGCTGGTCGAGTCCGAGCAGCGACCGTTTCCATTCGCAACCGTCCACGTGCGTTATGGGCTGCCAAGTGGCTGCTCCGTCTCGGCACGCGCGAAGGCTATTTACCTGTCGAATTACCTCGAGGTCGGCGCGAGCTTCAGCCATCGATTCGGACCTTTTGCGGTTGGAGTCCAGAATCACGGTGGCGTCTGGTTCGGGGCGCTCGGCGTCGATGGTTTTGACGCGACGGGCTGGTCGATCGTTGACGAGCCTGGAATTTTACTCGGTCTCGACGTCGGGACGAGCCGGGTTTCGCTGACGGGGGAGCTCTTGCTCTCGTTCGGTAAACATACGAGTCTCGGTGACGCCACGCGCACGATCGGTGCGGGTAGCGTCTTTTCAGGCGTGGCGACGACGCTGCTGGTCGAGAGTTTCGTCGGCCGTTCGTCGGTGATCCATTACGGCGTAGGTCTTCTTGGAGCCGCGCCCCAATACGAAGCTTGGATTGCCTTTTCGGATGCGCGCAGCCGTATTTGGTATCCAAGGATCCTTGGTGGCTATGCGTTTTGAATCATTTTTCCGACGGGTACGTGAAGCTGTGCTCCTCGCTTTAGGCGTTGCGTTCTTTTCGTGCGGCAACACGCGTGTCGTGCACCCGAGCTTCCCGGACGGTGGCTTACTGAAGGACGCCGCGCCGTTTTCCGCGGAGCTTCTCTCGAAGTTGAACGGTATGTATCTCGTGGCCGATGGCGGTCCGCTAGCAGGGGTCGTCGCCGTCCATGCGGCCCCTGCAGCGGGGACACTCTCCATCTTCGCGCGCTCGAACGATGCTTACGCGATCTTGCGTGCCGGTTGCCTCGACGGCGGTGAGCGCGTCGTCTTTGAAGGTGCGTGGCGTCATCCGCGTACGACGGAAGCCGGGCTCGTACGCCTCTTCGTGGAGGACGCGGCGATTGCGAAGGCCCTCTGCACCGACACCCCGCTGGCCGCAGCGTGGACGAATTTTACGCTTTCGGGGGCGACCGGCGCCGGGAATGCGCTTCCCGGAGCACCGTTGTCACTTGCCTACGACCATGCCCTCCTCGACGCCAACGACAGCTTCGTCGTCGCCGCGCATCATGGTGCCTGCCGCACCATCGACGATTGTGGCGCGTCCGAGAACAGCCTCGAGTCGATCGAATTGGTCGAGTCCTTCGGCGCTTCGGTCGTGGAGCTCGACGTGCGCATCACCAAGGATGGGGTACCGATTCTCTACCACGACGAAAACTTTACCCCGCGGCTGAGTAACGGAACCTACTGCCACGGTCCGGTGAGTGAATTCACCCTCGCCGGCATACGGGCTCTCTGCACCCTCACCTACGGCGAGAAAGTTCCGACCCTCGAAGATGCGCTCGGGGCTGCCCTGAACAAGACGACCTTGCACGGCGTGTGGCTCGACATCAAAACGCCGGAGGCCGTCGGACCCGCTATAAAGCTTGCGGAAACTTACAATCACTACGGTAAAAAGCAGCAAGGACGGGTGTTTCGTGCGGTGATCGGACTCGCTGAAACAGAGGTTCTCGAAGCGTACATCGCTGCCGAAAAAAGTCCCGACAGCCCGTGCCTCGTCGAGTTGGAGCCGGCCGATGTGCGGCGCGCGAAGTGTCAGTTGTGGGGTCCTCGTTGGACGCGCGGACCGCTGCAGGACGAAGTGGCGGCGCTGCAGAGCGAAGGTCGGGGAGTCGTTTACTGGACGATCGATGAGCCGACGTTTATCGAGTTGTTCCTAAAAATGGGAAAACCGAACGGCATCCTGAGTGACCGGCCCGGCTTGGTTTTTCAGGAATTTCAAGTGCTCGGTGTGCTCCCAGCCGGTTCGGTGAAACTGTGAAGCTCGTTCCGGCGTCGGCGGCTGCGGTCCTGCTTGTTCTTGCCGCGCCCGCCGCTGCCGTTCCGCGTACCGTTCCCTTGGCCGCTCATTCGTTGGGAGTGAACGCCCTCGAAGTCAGTGCTTTTGGCGGTTACGGGGCGTTGCTTCGCAACCCGAACGAACGCGGGGCCAGTCTCTCACGCTGGAATGGAGGCGGTGCGTTCGCGGGTGGCGTCACGTATCGATCGCCCTATTTTTTACGAGTGCTCTCGCCGTTTTTTGACATCGGTTACTACCCACTTTACCGGAGTCGAAGTCTTGTCGATCTCGGAGCTCTCGGCGGGGACTCGGCGGTATCGAGTTCGCTCGCGGCGCTCGGCGTCGCCGTCGGTTGGGCAGCGGACCTCGGTCCGATTCGCGTGCGAGCGGGTCTTGCCCTTTACGATGTGCTGGTGACCTCGAGTCTGGAGGGTGCGCACATCACAGCGTCCGAGCTCGATGGTGGTTACCTGTTTTCGGTTTCGGGTTCGCTCTTACGCCGCCCGTCGATCGAGATCGGTGCCGAGCTGCGCTTGGGCCTTATCGTCGAGGCCGACTTGCCGTTCGTCGCGGTAGGTTCGACCGTTCGCGGCAAGGCGATCAGTTGGTGAGGGCGGCCGGGCTCCGGCTCGGGGCGGCTCGGCGCGGCCACGCTTAGCGATGCTTACGCGGTGTCGCTCGCCATTGGGTCATGAACGCGCGGTCCTGTTCGCCAAGTGCGGCAATGGCCGCCATCACGCGCCGCGCAGCTTCTGTGTGGGCGCTGCGGTCGTCGGCGCGCTCGTAGAGATCGTCGAGGACGACCGGCGGGCCGATGAACACGCGCACGGGCTCGACGCCTGGTGTGACGCGTTCGCGAAGCACCGTTTTAAATGACTTTGGTAGGCCGTTCACAAACGACGGGACCGCCGGCGCTCGTGATGCGAGGGCGATGCGCCCGATGCCGGACTTCGGCTCCAAAAAGGAATACGGATCGTCCCCCGGGTTGCGGCGACCTTCGGGATGCATGGCCACGACCGTGCGGGGCGACCAGTTCAAAAGACGCACGCAGGTATCGACGATCGTGCGATTCAGTGCGGGCCCGCGATCATCTCGAAAGACGGGCGGGTACATCGCGTTCCCCGAGACGGCCAGGTTCAAAAAAAGCCCGAGGGGTCGCTCGTAATAGAACGCGCTCCGGACCGGGCAGTACACGTAGGGTGGCTCCTCGAACTGGTCCCAGAGCGCGATCAAGAGCGCAAATTGATCGAACCAAGTCCGATGGTTCGACGGCAAAAGCATCGAGCGCTTCGGGAGATTCTCGGCACCGAAAAGGCGGATGCGGCTGTTGATGGTCAGCGCGAGTCCGGGTTCGGCGACGTGGTGAGCCCACAGCATCGAAACGCGCTTGCCCCAGTGCGTCTCGTTCAGCTGGGTGCCGAGGCGGTAGGCGAAACGTTCGAAAGGGCGTAGGGCGTCGAACGGGTTCGAGGCGTCGTCTGGGGAGTTGGTGGTCATCGCCGTCTCGCTGGATGGCAGCTGCCAAAAAAAAGGTGGAAGCTGCCGGGCGTGGGCCGCGTCCGGGCGTGGGTCCCGTTACGTCAGCGTGTCTGCATCCATGGCGAGACGGGGTTTGGTCCCCGTCTCGCCAGAGAAAATCAGTGGAGCCGGCGGGAATTGAACCCGCGTCCGCGAGGCTTCCAGTTGGCCTTCGTTCACGTGCGTAGCCGCATTACCCAAGCGGCGGGGTTCGGGGATTCGGCCACGACCTATCTCGCCGTGTTTCTCGGTGACGCTACGTCGAGCAGCCTCGCGTCACCCAGCCCTGTGATTGACACCTTTGGGGTACTAGGACGACCTTCCCC